>NZ_CAXAXI010000020.1:0-52771 GCF_963972995.1 uncultured Altibacter sp. | reverse complement strand
GCATCAATTCCATAAGTTCATTGGCCTTGTCCAAACTCCCCACATCTATCGTTAGCATACCGCCAAAACCATACTCCTTATTCATCATTTGCTTGAACAACGCGTGACCGGGATGTGAGGCGAGCCCCGGATACACTGTCTTAATACCATCGGCTTCAAATTTTTCAGCCAGAAAGAGGGCGTTATGACTGTGTTGCTTCATTCTAATGTGGAGCGTACGAAGGTTCTTTAAAATGGAAGCTGCCCGTAAGCTGTCCATTGCAGCCCCCAAAAGCATACTGGCACCGTCGTTCACGTTGCGGAGTGTATCGATCAATTCCTGACTTCCACATACCACGCCCCCCATAGTGTCACTACTCCCGTTAATGAATTTTGTTAAACTATGTAACACGACATCGGCTCCAAGTTTTTTAGGTGAGATAGTGAGCGGGGAAAAGGTATTGTCGACCAATAGAGGAATGTTGTGCCTCTTGGCGATCTTTGCCAAGCCTTCTAGATCGGCTACTTCCAATAATGGGTTGCTTACCGACTCACAATAAAGAATCTTGGTCTTGTTCGTGATTGCCGCTTCAACCATTTCTAACTGTGTGATATCGACAAAGGAGGTCTTGATGCCATACCGCGGCGTGAAATTCTTAAGAAAAGCATACGTACCCCCGTAGATCGTCCTGCTCGAAACTATATGATCGCCCTGTTCACAAAATTGGAAGATGGTTGGTGCGATGGCGCCCATACCACTGGCCGTAACATTCGCAGTCTCAGTCCCTTCCATAGCAGCTAATGCTTCGCCCAAATATAGATTGGAGGGCGTAGTGTGTCGGGAATATAAGTAACACCCTTCGGCGTTTCCTTCGAACGTATCGAACATGGTTTTAGCCGATAGGAACGTGTAGGTTGAGGAATCGGATATGGAGGGATTCACACCGCCAAATTCTCCAAAATATTGAAGGTCTTGTATCTTGTCTGCTGGTTTGAAGGTCATAGTTTTCAGAATTTAGTATGCTTCAAAGATACTTGTATGTAGATTTAAAGTCAATAAATGTCTCAAATAATAGATAATAAAACATGCATAGTGTATTTATGCTGAAAATTTTTCGGTATTTAATTCATTTTATATATTTTGCTGAAAATTTTTCAGAATGATACCTTTAGATAATACCGATAAAGCATTGCTTGCGCACTTACAGCACAATGCCAAACAGACCAATAAAGCACTTTCCAATAAATTGAATCTTTCGGTTACTGCAGTGTATGAGCGGATCAAAAAACTGGAACGGGAAGGGGTGATTCAAAAATACATAGCGTTAGTGCAACCGGAAAAAGTGGACCTGGAGTTGTTGGTGTTCTGTCAAATAAAATTGACACAACACTCCAGAGAATATGTCACCAAGTTCGAATCGGAAGTTACCCGGCTTTCCGAAGTACTGGAGTGTTTCCATGTAAGTGGTGAATACGACTACCTGCTAAAGGTATTGGTGAAGGATATGGAACATTTTAGAACGTTTATGGTTTCAAAATTGACCACACTACAACATATTGGAAGTACGCAAAGTTCATTTTCAATTAGTAAAGTGAAGAATACAACAGTACTCACACTTAGCTGAATTCTTAAGACTTCATTTCTTTCCGAAGAAGAAAAAGGAAAGCGAATTTTCGGTAGAGAACGGTCTTGCTCAACGATAAAACATTTGTACTTTTGCAACAGCAAAGACCGAAGTAATTACCTCGGTAAATCGTTAATCTAAAATTTACTTTATGAGCACCTATGATGTTGCAATAATTGGTTCCGGTCCCGGGGGATATGTAGCGGCCATTCGTTGCGCCCAATTGGGAATGAAGACCGCACTCATCGAAAAATACACTACTCTTGGAGGCACGTGTTTAAATGTGGGATGTATCCCTAGTAAGGCGCTGCTCGATTCGTCGCACCATTATGAGGATGCTCTAAAGCATTTCGAGGAGCACGGGATCGAGATCCCAGGGGAGATCAAGCTCAACTTTAAAAAGATGATCGACCGAAAGCAGTCGGTCGTGGATCAAACCACAAAAGGCATCGAGTTCTTGATGAACAAGAATAAAGTAGACGTTTTTACGGGAACAGGATCGTTTAAAGATGCTACACACATCGAGATCACCGGTGAAAAGAATCAAACCATAGAGGCCAAGCATGCCATCATAGCTACAGGCAGTAAACCTGCCAGTTTGCCTTTTATAAAAATTGATAAAGAACGCATCATTACCTCAACCGAAGCACTAAAACTCACCGAAGTGCCCAAGCATTTCATCGTTATTGGTGGTGGTGTGATAGGGTTGGAGTTGGGTCAGGTCTATCGCCGACTGGGGGCGGAGGTATCGGTGGTTGAGTATATGGACAGGATCATCCCGACCATGGACAGTGCCCAAAGTAAGGAACTTACCAAAGTGATGAAGAAGCAAGGTGTGAAATTCTATGTTTCGCACAAAGTTTCTGCCGTAACTCGTAAGAAGAACGAAGTGACCGTTACTGCAACCGACAAGAAAGATAACGAAGTGACCTTTACAGGTGATTATTGTTTGGTTTCTGTTGGAAGACGTCCCTTTACCGATGGATTAAAGGCTGAAAATGCCGGAGTAAAGATCAATGAACGCGGTATGGTGGAAGTGAATGAGCATCTACAGACCAACATAAAGAATATCTATGCCATAGGTGATGTGGTACGCGGAGCGATGTTAGCGCACAAGGCCGAAGAAGAAGGTGTATTTGTTGCTGAAACCATTGCGGGACAGAAGCCACATATCGATTACAACCTAATTCCCGGCGTTGTTTATACCTGGCCTGAAGTAGCCTCGGTAGGAAAGACCGAAGAACAACTCGCCGAAGCAGGGGTCGCCTTTAAAGTAGGGCAATTTCCTATGCGGGCCTTAGGACGTTCTCGTGCCAGCGGTGATACCGATGGATTTGTGAAGATCCTTTCTCATAAAGAAACCGATGAAGTATTGGGAGTACACATGGTAGGAGCCCGTGTCGCCGATTTGATCGCTGAAGCGGTTACGGCTATGGAATTTCGGGCAAGTGCCGAGGATATTGCTCGTATGAGCCATGCGCATCCAACCTATGCAGAAGCGGTTAAAGAAGCTGCTTTGGCGGCTACCGAAGACAGAGCTCTTCACGTGTAAGAAACTCAATTCGCATGTAATAAAAAACCATCTGCGTTTGCAGATGGTTTTTGTTTTTCATCAATCATTGTATGGGGGGATCGATGAACACATTATTTTGTTACATTGACTTTCCAAGAGCGAGCAACGGGATCAATCGTGCTGCTTCTAACGTTGGAAACTCTAATCGTTACAGTATTGGCGGCACTTACAAAACTATTCCAGATAAGACCGGCTTCTATAGCACCACTCGGTGATGCATTACAAACGTCTCCAATATCTGCACCGGGTACTGTAATAGTCAAATCTGAAGCGTTATTTGCCGTAATGGTAGGAAAATTAAGAGAAGCGGTATTCGTATAACCCTTAAAAACGGTTTGCCTTTCTGTTGAAGGTGTAAAATACAGGTTAGAACCATCAAATTCCATAGCACCAGATTCTGCCACCGCAAGATTGGTGCCGGCCGTGAATTTTAACGGAGCCGATCCAGCCGTTGATGTACCTGCACGTACGTGTAACGATGCTGTTGGATTTGACTCACTAATTCCTACATTTCCTGTACTTCGAACAATAATACGTTCTCTTTGAGAAATGCTGCCGTTAGGAGTCGTGCTGATCACAAACTTTGAAGGGACACTGCCGGGGGCGGGTGAACCATCCATATAGAATCTAAAACCACCATTTTCTCGAATGCCGGATCCGTCGTGTGTCTTGATCACCAAAGCTCCAATTTCTTGATCGGTTGCTAACGCTGTTGGGGCATCAATAGTTCCTCCTGTATTATATAGAATAAAGTTTGGCGGATTGGTATTGGCACTTGTAATTTGAAAATCATTGTCTCCGGGACCTCTAAATTCAAAACGTTCTACCGGATCACTCGTACCAAAGCCTATGCGACCATCATCAGTAATAACCATATCGGTACCGGTAAGTTTAGCACGAGTAGCATAAATTAACTTATCTCCGGAATTGTTGACTCCCGGTTGCCATTCTTCCGAACCTACAGAGATCCATTTTGTTTGATTGTGGTCCCAATAATAGAATCCTTTGTCATTCGTACCTACCGCCGAAGAAAGGAATAGCATCATTCCGTCTTGATCTACACCCGGATCGTTGTCGGGAAAAGAAGATACTCTAGGAATTAAAATCCCATCGCTACTGGTGGGTGCTGTTGAACTTGAGGCAGAAATGTCGAGTAGACTTCTTGGGTTTGTAGTTCCAATTCCAACTTGTGCGATTGCGGGGGCAAATGCACTAAGTAACAGTGCAATAATTGCATAAGTAGTGTTTTTCATAAGTATCGATAATTTGGGGTTATCGTTGAGCAATATTAAAACGTAATTGTTGCACCTCCAAACATAACTGCTTGAATTTCAAGTTTATTCGATGAATAGAACGCTTAATTCGATAAAGTGCACTTGATTTGTAAGAATTAACTTTAATGTTTGCATATTTTTGTAGGAAAAGACCTTGAAAAGGTTTCTTTTAAATTGAATATCTTTGAAAAATGAAAAAAATCTTAGCCTTTGCAGGCAGCAATAGCAGTACGTCCATCAACCATCAACTGGTTCTTTTTGCCACATCTCAAATAGCCGATCATGAAGTGAAAGTAATTCGTCTTACCGATTATAAATTGGCATTATTTAGTGAAGATATCGAAAAGCAAAACGGGTATGCCGTTGATTTAACCTTACTTAAGAATGAGATCCGTGAGGCCGATGCCATACTCATCTCTGTGAATGAACACAATGGGATGGTTTCTGCCTTTTTTAAAAATGTGACTGACTGGCTGTCTCGTTTGGATCGAAAATTCTTAGAAGATAAGAAGGTATTGCTTATGAGTACGTCGAATGGTAAACGAGGAGCTGCTTCGGCATTGGCTTATACAAAAGATACATTACCCCGTTTTGGGGCAGAGATCGTTGAAAGCTTTTCCTTTCCTTCCTTTTCTGAGAACTTTTCAGTAACCGAAAAGAAAATCACCAATGAGACCTTATACCTTGGATTTATCGATGTCCTTCAAAATTTCTTGCACCAAATCGACTCGTAATGCGCAGTGAAAAAAAGATCACTTTTTCGCTGGACGATAGCGTGAAGCAACGTTTCCTGAAATGGGCACAGCAATATGAGGAAGTGGTTTGGTTGGACTCTAATCAATACGAACAATTGGATTCTCGATATGAGGCTTTGTTGGCCGTGGATGGACTTACATCTTTAGTAACCGATGCTGCCGGTGCTTTTAACGATTTGGAGGAATACCTCGCTAATCGCGATTGGTGGTTTGGTTATCTGGGATATGATCTAAAAAACGATCTGGAATCCCTTTCGTCTGCGAATTATGATGGCCTCGAATTTTCGGATCTCTATTTCTTTCAGCCTAAAAAAGTTTTTCTATTTTCTGAAACTGAAGTCACGCTCCAGTATTTACCCATGGTAGCAGAGGAAATGGAACAGGATTGGCAAGAGATTATGAATACAGATACTTCCGAAGCAGAAGGTACTAAAGAAAATAGCCCCTTAAAGATTCA
The DNA here is from genome assembly GCF_963972995.1 of uncultured Altibacter sp. Classification (NCBI taxonomy): domain Bacteria; kingdom Pseudomonadati; phylum Bacteroidota; class Flavobacteriia; order Flavobacteriales; family Flavobacteriaceae; genus Altibacter; species uncultured Altibacter sp. The sequence continues at coordinate 47,108 of NZ_CAXAXI010000020.1, read as the reverse complement.
GCTGCGCACCTCAAGAGAGGCCTATTTTGAAAAAGTAACACAGCTGTTGCATCATATTGAACGTGGCGATATCTACGAAGCTAATTTTTGTCAGGAGTTCTTTGCTGAAGGTACATCGATCGATCCGCTTAGAACATACCACCATTTAAACGCGATCTCTAATCCTCCGTTTGCCGGCTTCCTCAAACTGGGTCATCACTATATCTTGTCGGCTTCACCGGAGCGCTACCTAAAGAAGCGTGGAGATCACGTAATCTCACAACCCATAAAAGGGACAGCCAAACGAGCAACAGACCCCATAGAAGATGCTACTATTCGAAAGGAATTGCTGGAAGATCCTAAAGAGCGAAGCGAGAACATCATAATCACAGACCTTGTGCGAAATGACCTTTCCCGCATTGCTAAAAAAGGAAGTGTACGGGTGGATGAACTTTGTAAGGTCTATACCTTTCAGCAAGTACATCAATTGATCTCTACCGTCTCATGCCGGGTAGAGGACGATGTTTCGCCTATAGCAATCCTGAAAAATACTTTTCCCATGGGAAGCATGACAGGAGCTCCTAAAATTTCGGCTATGAAGCTCATTGAGCAATTGGAAGATACTAAGCGTGGGGTATACAGCGGGGCATTGGGATATTTCGCACCTAATGGTGATTTCGATTTCAACGTAGTGATCCGGAGTATTTTGTATAATGCTCAAAAAAAATATGTAAGCTTCTCTGTGGGCGGTGCCATTACGGCACAATCTCGTATCGAGAGCGAATACGAAGAGTGTCTGTTAAAAGCAAAAGCCATGCGGGAAGTGTTGGAGCGATAGTAAAGGAGTAAAAAGCAAGGAATGAATTATAGGACAAAGGTTGAGGGATACTGGATTTTCTACAAAGGGATGCTAAAATGTTGCTTAATTTTGTAGCATAACAGTGTATTGTATTGGAAAAAATACTTAATTATTTAATCGCTAAATTGAATATAAAAGAATGATGAAAATTAATAAATTCCTCATTTTCCATTTTCCTTACTTTTACTAATCATTAATTAATCTGACATACTTTACATTGTTAGTTAAACTAAAAGACCATATTAAAAACAATCTTTCCTTCCTAAACGGAAGGAAGTTATTAGTAGCTTGTAGTGGTGGCCTGGACAGTGTGGCCCTCGCACGTGCCATGCACATGCTTACGTTTGAAATTGGTTTAGCACACTGTAACTTTTCGTTACGCGCCAAAGAAAGTGATGAGGACGAGGTTTTTGTAATTGATCTTGCTGAAAGGCTTTCGGTGCCGGTCTATACAGAAACGTTCGACACAAAAGCGTATGCTTCCGCGACTAAATTATCAACACAAATGGCTGCCCGTGAATTGCGATACCGTTGGTTTGAGGAATTACTGAAGGATTTTCAATATGACTATATTCTCACAGCACATCATGCAGACGACGATCTGGAAACGTTCTTTATCAATCTCTCACGAGGCACAGGATTACGCGGTTTAACAGGGATTCCGGCGCAAAACGAGCGTGTGGTGCGACCGCTGCTACCTTTTTCCCGACAAGAAATCATGGATTTTGCTAAGCGAGAAAAATGGTATTGGCGTGAGGACAGCAGTAACCTTAACACCGAGTATTTACGAAATAAACTGCGATTGGACGTGCTTCCCATGTATAAAGTTCTTGCACCTCAAGTGCTTCAGAATTTCAAAACAACACAAGAACATTTACAATCAAGCCGTGATCTCATTGAAGACTATATGGCGCTTATTTACAATTTGGCTATTTCAGAAATGGACGGGGGCTATAAGATCGACACCAAGAAACTGGAAGAACTGCCGCATACCGATGCATTGCTTTATGAGTTGTTGGCGCCTTTCGGATTTACCTCTTGGGATGATATTTCAAACTTGGTTTCGGCACAATCCGGAAAGCAGATTTTTTCGGGATCACACCGCTTGCTAAAAGACAGGGATGTGTTTCTGCTTACCGAAATCCCTTCGGAAGAGGATAGAACCGAGATTTTTATTTCAGAAAACGAAAAAAAAATCGATCATCCCATACCGCTCCAGATTAATTCTACCGAGAAGATAGGAAATACCACGCCTAGTACGATTTATGTGGATAGGGATAAAATACAGTTTCCGTTACAGCTTCGAAAATGGCAAAAGGGGGATGCTTTTCAGCCCTTTGGCATGCAAGGAAAAAAGAAATTGAGCAAGTTTTTTAAAGATGAAAAGTTATCTTTGGTGGCGAAAGAAAATATATGGCTGTTGTGTAGCAAAGATCAGATTATTTGGATCGTAGGAATGCGAATGGACGATCGGTTTAAGGCAACAGAAAAAACAGAACACATTCTAGAAATTACAACAACTCCCTAAATACAGTATGAAAAAGCTTATTGCCCTCCTCATTTTCTTTGGTTTATTTCTCTCTCCCATACTCGCACAAGAGATCCTCGACCCCGTTTCATGGAAGGTAGCGGTGGAGCAGGAAAAAGACGATGTGTATAATGTCATTATGACTGCTAAGATTGACGATGGTTGGCATCTTTACAGTCAGGAAGAAGCCGATGTAGAACTTGGCCCAATCCCCACAGAGTTTGCATTCAACGCCTCTGCTGAAACCTTCGAGCTTATCGGGAAGACCCAAGAACCGGAAGTTGATCCAATATGGGATCCTGTCTTTGAAGCAGATATTGTTTTTTTTGAAAAGAAAGCGGTCTTTATACAGCCCATCCGAATTATAAACCCTGAAGGTCTTTCTATTGAAGTAGAGATCTATTATTCGGTATGTGATGATGAAAAATGCTTGCCTCCCGATACTAAAAACTTCAAATTGGGTTTGAACGATGCATCGGCTACGGCCACATCTGCAGAACTCACCGAAGCCGATCTGGAAAAGACGGCTGCCCTGTCCATAGATATAAAAGGTAAAGAACGCTTTGAACCGGATGACGAAGGCGAGGAAAAAGGCTTCCTTACCATCTTTCTTTTGGGATTTGTAGGAGGCTTGATCGCCTTACTTACGCCCTGTGTGTTCCCAATGATACCCTTAACCGTATCCTTTTTTACTAAAAGCGCAAAGAACAGGCAAAATGGTCTGGCCAATGCAATCCTATACGGCTTGTTCATATTTTTGATCTATGTGCTATTAAGCCTTCCATTCCATTTATTGGATTCGCTCGACCCTGAGATCCTGAACAATATCTCCACCAATGTAACTCTTAATGTGATCTTCTTTATCATTTTTATGGTGTTCGCGTTTTCCTTCTTTGGCTTTTATGAGATCACTTTACCAAGTTCTTGGAGCTCTAGGATGGACAATAAAGCAACCAGTATAGGAGGTTTTATTGGAATCTTTTTTATGGCGCTAACCCTTGCCATCGTTTCGTTCTCATGTACGGGACCTATTTTAGGTTCCTTGTTAGGTGGTTCCCTCACCAGTGATGGCGGTGCCATGCAGCTTAGTTTTGGGATGGGCGGTTTTGGGCTGGCACTTGCACTGCCTTTTGCACTCTTTGCCATGTTTCCAAATTGGCTCAATAACCTGCCAAAGAGTGGTGGATGGCTCAATACAGTGAAAGTAGTACTTGGGTTCATTGAATTAGGTCTCGCCTTTAAATTCCTTTCCAACGCTGATCTCGTAGAACATTGGGGTTTATTGAAGCGGGAGATCTTTATTGGCATCTGGATCCTCTGCGCACTGGGAATGGCGTTGTATTTATTTGGTGTAATTCGCTTTCCCCATGACGGGCCGAAAAAGAAGAGACCCCCGGCGGGTAATATATTACTGGGTGTATTGAGCTTTGCCTTTATGTTATATTTGGTGCCGGGACTTACCAATTCCAGTTATGCAAATTTAAAATTGTTAAGTGGCTTTCCTCCGCCATTGTTCTATAGTTTGTATGATAAGGAAACGGAAGCACCCTTAGGCTTAGAGGCCTATAAAGATTTTGAAGCCGGAGTAGCAGCTGCAAAAGCTTCAGGGAAACCCATAATGATTGATTTTACCGGTTGGGCCTGTGTAAATTGTAGAAAGATGGAAGAGCAGGTGTGGAGCAGGGATGATATTTTCGATGTGATTAACAACGAATACATTCTTATTTCACTTTATGTAGATGACAGGAAAGAACTTGAGGAAGATGAAAAATTCCATTACTTGAAACCCAAGGGAGGCGTCAAGACCATCAAAACAGTAGGAGATAAATGGGCCACTTTTCAAACGCTTAACTTTCAGAACAATTCGCAACCGTATTATGTGTTGATGGACGCTGATTACAACCTTTTGAACAAACCGGCGGCATATACGCCCGATGCCGATGAGTACTTGTATTGGCTGCAAGAAGGATTGAAGAACTTTTCTGAAGCAAAAAAATAGAACATGATGAAACGAAGTCTTTTAGTAGTTATTACCGTCCTTTTAGGAACCTTCGCTATGGCGCAGGAGGATACGTATGTAAAGGATAATTACACCAAAACTGAAACATACATCACCATGCGCGACGGTGTGAAACTGTTCACTGTGATTTATGCACCTAAAGATACATCGACGACGTATCCAATTTTGTTTCAACGAACACCGTATAGTTGTCAGCCGTATGGGGAGGATCAGTTTCGTTCCAAGATCGGTCCTAATGAGTATTTAATGAAAGAAAAGAACATTATTGTATATCAAGATGTTCGCGGCCGATGGAACAGCGAAGGCGTATATGATAACATGCGTGCGTACATACCCAATAAGACCGGAAATCAGGTGGATGAGGCCAGCGATACGTACGACAGTATTGATTGGTTGGTAAAGAATATATCTAACAATAACGGGCGCGTGGGTACTTGGGGAATTTCCTATCCGGGTTTCTACGCTACGTATTCATTGTTGGATGCGCACCCTGCCTTAAAGGCTTCGTCACCTCAAGCCTGTATTGGGGACTTCTTTTTTGATGACTTTCATCACAACGGAGCATATCTGCTAAGTTATTGGCGTGCCACCGCCGTCTTTGGCTACGAAAAGACCCAACCTACTACCGAAGCCTGGTACTCTTTTCCCGAGCTGGGTACTGAGGATCAGTATCAATTTTTTCTGGACATTGGACCTTTGTCAAACCTAGATACATATTACAAAGAGGATAATGTGTTCTGGCAGCAGCTGAAAGAACACCCAAATTATGATGAGTTTTGGCGTTCGCGAGGGATCATTCAGCATTTAAAGAACATTAAACCGGCTGTTATGGTCGTAGGTGGCTTGTTTGATGCCGAAGATCTTTACGGGCCATTTGAAACCTATGAAGCCATTGAAGAGAGCAGCGACACGTACAACACTATGGTGTTTGGTCCTTGGAGTCATGGCGATTGGGCGAGGCTTAATGTACGGCAGGCGATTGGCAATGTGTATTTTGGGGACAATCTTTCTCGGGATTACCAGCGAGATGTAGAAACCAAATTCTTTAATCATTTTTTAAAAAAATCCGGTGACGGAAGTACAGGACTTCCTGAAGCCTATATGTTCGATTCCGGCTCGCGTGAATGGAAGAGTTATTCTGAATGGCCTCCTAAGAATACGTCAAGAAAAACCTATTGGTTGCAAAGCGGACAACGTCTTAATCCCTTTGCTGAAAAAAGTTACACCTTCGAAGAATTTATAAGCGATCCAAAGAAACCGGTTCCTTATTCCGAAGATATCAAAATGGTATTCACCCCCAGAAAGTACATGACAGACGATCAACGGTTTGCTGCGCGTCGCCCCGATGTATTAGTCTTCGAAACACCTGTGCTTTCCGAAGATATTACCCTTGCGGGAGATATACTGGCAAAGTTGCAAGTCGCTACTACGGGTACCGCTGCCGACTGGATTGTTAAGGTCATTGATGTGTATCCGCCGGATGCCCCCGATTACGAGGAAACGCAGGAATATCTAAAGATGGGTAATTACCATATGATGGTTCGCAGTGAAGTGATGCGAGGACGTTTTAGAAATGATTTCAGCAATCCCGAACCTTTTGAGCCAAACACAAAAACTCCGGTAACCATCAAGTTGCAGGATGTGCATCACACCTTCAAAAAAGGGCATAAGATACAAGTGCAGGTGCAAAGTACTTGGTTCCCTTTGATCGATCTCAATCCGCAAACCTACGTTCCCAATATCTTTGAAGCAAAGGAAAGTGACTTTCAAAAACAAACCCATAAAGTCTTTAATGATTCGTCTATAGAGTTTACCGTTCTTGAAAAATAGAAGGTAGGGATAAGGTATAAAAAAAAGCGCCCCGGTCTTCACCTGGACGCTATAACAAACCTAACTTAGTAAATTTTAAAAGCGTTTAAGCAACTTCTAAAAAGCGCGCCGGAAAAATTTTCTATCCCCACAAAAAATATTCCGACACCTATTCACTAATTCATTACCAAAGATAAATTTCATTAGCACGCAAGTCCATACGTACAAACACGTATTTTTTTCAAAGACACCATACAGAGAGTTGTATACTGTCTTCAGAGTAGAGCACGCACAATAAAATGACTCAAGTCATTGTTCCCTTTAAAATTAAATCATAGTTTTACGTAATGAATACCACGATAAAAAAAGTTGCTGTTTTGACCAGTGGAGGCGACTCTCCGGGCATGAATGCTGCTATCCGTGCCGTAGTGCGTTCCTGTGCCTACCACCAATTAGAATGTGTGGGTATCTATCGCGGTCTTCAAGGATTGATCGAAGGAGATTTTAAGGAACTGGATGCACGTTCGGTAAAAAACATCATCAATAGAGGCGGTACTTTTTTAAAGTCGGCAAGATCAAAAGATTTCAGAACCAAAGAAGGAAGGCAGAAAGCCTATGACCAATTAAACAAAGCTAAAGTCGATGCCTTAGTGGTCATTGGTGGGGATGGTACCTTTGCCGGTGCCATAGTCTTTAATGAAGAACATAACTTCCCGGTGGTGGGATTGCCGGGAACCATTGATAATGATATCAATGGAACCGACTTTACCATTGGCTATGACACAGCTCTAAACACAGTGGTGGAGGCGATCGACAAGATACGAGACACCGCCAATTCGCACAATCGTTTGTTCTTGGTAGAGGTCATGGGGCGTGATGCTGGGGATATCGCCTTGAATGCAGGAATAGGGGCAGGTGCCGAAGAGATCCTCATCCCCGAGCAAAATATGGGTCGGGAACGATTGGTCGCTTCCCTAAAGCGAAGTAAGAAGTCGGGAAAGAGCTCGAGTATCGTAGTGGTTGCCGAAGGAGACCAAATAGGAAAGAACATATTTGAACTGGCAAAATACATAGAGGAACATTTGCAGGAATACGAAGTACGTGTTACCGTATTGGGACACATTCAGCGGGGTGGAGCCCCCAGTTGTTATGATCGGGTCTTGGCAAGCAGACTTGGGGTTGGTGCTATTGATGCCTTACTTCGTGGCGAACGCGATGTCATGATCGGCCTGGTTCATAATAAGGTGGTGTCTGTTCCCTTTACAGAAGCGATACAAGGGTCGAACGTTATTGATGAAGAGTTAATACGTGTGGCAGATATCACATCGATCTAAATTGAATGCTAGATATACTAACGAAGGTTGCAGTAAGCACCGAGCAAAAAGAAATGGAATAGATGAGTATAAAAATTGGAATCAACGGTTTTGGGCGTATCGGGAGAATTGCCTTTCGAATTGCGGCCAATCACTCAAATATAGAAGTAGTAGCTGTAAACGATTTATTGGACGTTGAACACTTGGCCTATCTTTTAAAATACGATTCGGTACATGGGAAATATCCCGGAACCGTAGCAGTGGATCGCGGTAATTTAGTGGTCGACGGTAAAACGGTTCGGGTGTCGTCCGAAAAAGATCCTGCAAACTTAAAATGGGATGCTGTGGGCGCAGAAATTATTGTTGATTGCACAGGCATCTTCAAAGAGGTTGAGGCGGCTTCGGCACATCTAAAAGCCGGTGCTAAGAAGGTTGTGATCTCTGCACCATCCAAAACAGCTCCTATGTTTGTTATGGGAGTGAATCATTCCGAAGTAAAAGTTTCAGATACCATCGTTTCAAATGCATCCTGTACAACCAATTGTTTGGCACCTATGGCAAAGATTCTGCACGACTCGTTGGGAATAGTGGAAGCGCTTATGACCACTGTTCATTCGGTTACGGCATCCCAATCAACCGTGGATCAACCCTCCCGAAAGAACTACCGCTTGGGACGTAGTGCCCTTAGCAATATCATTCCAACAACAACGGGAGCAGCCGTGGCAGTAACCAAAGTGATCCCCGAATTAAAAGGAAAATTGACCGGTATGGCATTTCGGGTGCCAACGACCGATGTTTCGGTGGTGGATCTTACGGTTCGCACTGAGAAATCGGCGAGTTATGACGATATAAAACGCATCTTTAAAGAAGCGTCGGAAGGAGCTTACAAAGGGATCGTTCAATATATCGATGAACCGGTGGTATCGCAGGATTTTGTAAGCGATCCCCATACCTGTAATTTTGACGCCGAAGCAGGTATTGCCCTTAATGATAATTTCTTTAAGTTAGTGGCTTGGTACGATAATGAATATGCCTATTCGACGAAATTGATCGACCTGGCAGCACACGTGGCAACCCTGTAACTATGATACTATTTACCGATGGTGGATCGACCAAATGTGACTGGATCCTGATGGATCACAGTGGAGGTATTTTGCTTAAAACACAAACACCGGGTCTAAATCCTGCGATCGTTCCCCAAGAAGAGATCGAACGGCGAATCCTCTCCAACCAAGCGCTCCAAACCATTATGACCAAAGTAAGCCACTTGGATTTTTACGGGGCCGGTTGCGGAACCAAAACGCCCGTTGCCATGCTTCAGGCGACTTTAGAGCGCGTTTTTGAGAATGCCGCGATCACCGTGCATGAGGATATGGTAGCGGCGGTGCATGCGGTCACGACCACTCCGGGTATTGTGTGTATTTTGGGTACGGGCTCCAATAGTTGCTACTTTGACGGAACGACCCTGCACACCAAGGTGCCGTCATTAGGCTACTCGGTGATGGATGAGGCTAGTGGCAATTACTTCGGAAGAGAACTGCTTCGGGATTATTTTTATGAACGGATGCCCGCTTCGGTCGCTTCAGATTTTGATGCCCGCTTCGATCTGAATCCCGACACCATCAAACAGCAATTATACAAAAAACCCAATGCGAATGCCTATCTTGCTTCTTTTGCCGAATTTATTTTTACTTCGGAAGAGATAAACGATTATTTTTACCAATTGATACGAAAAGGGATCGATGAGTTCCTGGCGTGCAGAGTGCTTCCTTTTTCCGAAGCAAAAGAAGTACCCATACATTTTATAGGCTCTATCGCTTATTTTTCAGAAAAGATCCTCAAGGAACGTTGTAAAGCGCATCACCTGCAAATAGGGAACGTGTTACAACGTCCTATCGACGGGCTCATAGACTATTACCGTACGCACCGTATAGGTTCGAAACCATAACCAAACGATAAAAGACCCAACTTCGCATGTCCTTACCCTCCATAGATCCTACCACTACTCAAGCTTGGAAGAAGCTCACGCGCCATTTTGAAGAAGTTAGGTGTTTAAATGTTCCCGATCTGTTCCAAGAAGACCCCGAGAGAGCGAAAAAAATGGGACTGCAATGGCAATCGGTGTATGTGGATATTTCAAAGAACCGTATTACGCAGGAGACCCTTTCTTTGCTTTATGAACTGGCGGAGGAAGTTGGGTTAAAAGATGCGATAGATGCACAGTTTACCGGAAAACAGATCAATAAAACCGAACAACGCGCCGTATTGCATACGGCACTGCGTGATTTTGAAACCATGAATCCGATGGTTTCCGCGACCTTACATCAAATGAAACAGTTCTCACAGGCGGTGATAAGCGGAGCGTGGAAAGGCTATACAGGAAAACCTATTACAGATATTGTGAATATAGGGATAGGCGGAAGTACGTTAGGTCCTGAAATGGTGACCGAAGCACTTACATTCTATAAGAATCATTTAAATGTGCAATTTCTTTCGAACGTAGATGGGGATCATATCGCAGAGATCCTTAAAACTGTCGACCGCGAGACCACGCTTTTTATTGTGGTTTCCAAGAGTTTTACCACACATGAGACCCTGGTCAATGCACATACGGTGAGGCGTTGGTTTTTAGAGCAGGCGCCGCCCGAAACTATTGAAAAGCATTTTGTAGCGGTTTCTACAAACCTGGAAGCTGTGCAGGCGTTTGGTATCGCAAAAGAGAACACCTTTCCGTTATGGGATTGGGTAGGCGGTCGTTTCTCGGTGTGGAGTGCCGTAGGTTTATCGGTTTGTTGTGCAATTGGTTATACCCACTTTAAAGCATTATTGCAAGGGGCTCATGACATGGACAAACATTTTAGGAATACAGATTTCGAAAAGAACATTCCGGTAACCTTAGCGCTACTATCTATATGGTATAATAATTTCTTCGGAACCGAGACCGAGGCGGTTATTCCGTATTCCCAATACCTTACGAAATTAGTTCCCTATTTACAACAAGCCGTGATGGAAAGTAACGGAAAAGGAGTAGATAGAAACGGGAATCCCGTAACCTATCAAACCGGAACGATTGTATGGGGTACCACGGGTACCAATGCCCAACATGCGTTCTTTCAGCTTTTACATCAAGGAACCAAATTGATCCCTGTAGATTTGATCGTTTTTTCAGAATCCCTTCACGGGGATACAGAACATCAAAACATTTTAATGGCCAATTGCCTGGCACAGTCGGAGGCCTTGATGCAAGGAACCTTGGGGAGCGAAGTGGAAAATTCTTTCAAAAGATTTGAAGGCAATAAACCAAATACAACGCTTTTGCTGGAGAAACTTACCCCTAATTCCTTGGGTCGTCTTATGGCACTTTACGAACATAAGTTGTTCGTACAGGGGGTGATCTGGAATATTTTCAGCTATGACCAGTGGGGTGTTGAATTGGGTAAAAAGCTGGCGAACAACACCTTAAAGGCGATTCGACAGGAGAAGGATACCGTGATCGATAATCCTTCTACACAGCAATTACTTAAAAAACTACAGAACCGATAGCGGGCCGTTCTTTTTATTCTGAAATCTTCTTCGGTCCCACAGCAGCAAACCGTTGCTTTTTTATATTTTTAAGTCTGATAATAACCTTAAACCACTATTGTATGAGTCAGACAGACAAAAAGATTACCCTTCAGCAAGCAAAAGATTGGACCGCGAATTGGAGAAGTACACCCTCCACCGATGCACGCGCATTTTTAATACCCGTACAGGATCTGCAGGGTGTACTTGCCGAAATGGGTAATCCTACTTCCGGGGACGCTTGTGTACGAGCCTATTTGGGTATTGACACTACTTCCAATACCGAAAAGTTGATCATCGTGGGAACCGAAAAAAATCGCGAAGGGGTGTATGAAGACTTGCTGCCCACCTCGCTCAATACCATTGATGCAGGAGCCAACGGGATCTGGGATTTTTCAGAGCCGTGTCCGCCAAAATGTGATCCTAACAGTCCTTTGAACTAGATGAAGGAACTATTCGATATTTTGGGGGATATTACCATTTATTTGTCAGTTATATATCCCCTTTTTTACATCCTGGGTTTTTCAAAGAATAACAAGACCTATAAAATCTTTACACTCTATCTTATCGCCATAGCATTGGTTCAAATTTCCTTGCGTTTGCATAAATATGTATATCCAAATGAACCAAATCTATATTTGTTTGTTTATTATTTTGTGTCTCAATTTATCTTCCTGTCGCTGTTCTATTATGAGTTGCTACAGCATAAATGGATTTTATTTATAGGAGGGTTAACCTTGCTTTTTATAGGGGTACAATACATAATCACGCCGGATATGTATTTTCGTTACAACCCTATAGGCGCTACCATTACTCAGGTTCTATTAGTCTTTTATTCCTTGCTATACTTTTACAGATCGTTATCCGAGAAAAAAGAATTTATCATTGTGAATGTAGGTGTTTTCTTTTATCTCTTGTCAAGTATCCTCATCTTTGCTTCCGGAAATTTAGTACTGGATGATACAATCCCAATCTATATTCCCAGTCTTTTACAGGATATAAATATATCCTTATATCTTATTTTTCAATTGCTTATTATGTTGGAATGGTGGAAAAATTATGCTGATAGAACGATAATAAAATTTAAAAAATAACATGGTTTCTTCTGAAGAACAGATAGTAGGCATTATCGTTATTGCATTAGGCATAGTAATCCTAATGTCTGCAGCCATCATTGCTTTTTTCTATTTCAGTCGAAAAAAGATTATAAAAACCGAATTGGAAAAGGCCAGCATGGAGATCGAACATCAAAAGGAGGTGATACAATCTACTTTGATCACACAGGAAGAGGAGCGCAAGCGCATCGCACAAGACCTTCACGATGCGATTAGTTCAAAGCTCAATGTGGTTTCACTCAATGCCAATTTTCTAACCGAAGCGGACATTTCTTCTCAAGATACCAACACCATTGGTAAGCAGATCCTGTCAATTACCTCTACAATTTTGGAAAGTTCCCGTAAAATCGCGCACGACCTCTTGCCGCCCACTTTCGAAAAATTTGGTCTGAAAGCGGCTTTGGAAGAATTGTGTGATGAGGTAGGAGAGACCAAGAAGTTTCAGATACGTTGCGATCTCCCGTATGCGGAAGGCTTCTTACCGCCGGAAAAGGAACTTCATGTGTTTCGTATTGTTCAAGAACTATTCAATAACGCCATCAAACATTCCGAAGCAACTGTCTTACAGCTCACCGTTAAAACCGAACAAAACCGGTTATCTTTACAATATAAAGATGATGGAAAAGGCTTCGACCCCGATACGAAAACACTGGTCAAAGGCATAGGAATGAGCGGCATTACCAATCGGGTAGCGATCTTGAACGGAACGCTCTCGGTAGATTCAAGACCGGGTGATGGCGTACAATTGACGATAAAAATAGAGCGATGAGCGAGAAAATACATGTAGTGTTAGCAGACGACGAAGAACTGTTTCGTGTGGGCATGTCTTATATTCTATCGCGAGACGAATCGATAAAGATCGATTATGAAGCTTCAAACGGGCAAGAACTTGTAGCGTATCTTGCGGAAGCATCCCAGCTGCCCAATATTATTGTAATGGATATTAAAATGCCAAAATTGAATGGTGTGGAAGCGACAAAACGTATTCGGTTGGAATATCCCGGAATTGGCATTATTACACTTACCACCTACAATACGAAGCCATTTATTAGAAACATGATAGACGTTGGTGCCAGTGCCTATTTGGTAAAGAATTCACCTCCCGAAAAGGTAATCCATACCCTCAAACAAGTTTTTTATAACGGGTTTTATTACGACAACCATGTGATGCAGATCCTCAATGAACGTGCTGCCTCACTTTCTATAGCCGGCGAAAAATCTGTTTTCGATGAGAATTTCTTGACGCCGCGCGAAAAAGATGTCTTAGAACTTATTTGTAAGCAGCTCACCACTCAAGAGATTGCCGACACGCTGTTTATCAGTCCGCGTACGGTAGAAGTACACCGCAAGAACCTCTTAGAAAAGACCGGAGTCAAGAACATCGCCGGCTTGGTGATCTTTGCCATTAACAACGATCTGGTACCACCCATCATTATAGATTAGATTGTCTTTTTCTTCGGAAGGTATTTTTTTAGTACCTTAGTCCTTCAGCAGTCAACTCCCCGATTAAGAATCGCTTATGCTTACAAAAGTTTACGGGAGTGCCGTCTTTGGCGTTGACGCAACCACCATCACAGTAGAAGTTAATGTAGATATCGGTATCGGGTACCACCTCGTGGGTCTGCCCGATAATGCTATTCGAGAGAGTAATTACCGCATAGCCGCCTCGCTTCAGAACAATGGATATAAGATTCCAGGCAAAAAGCTCATTTTAAATATGTCACCGGCCGATATGCGGAAGGAAGGGTCTGCTTACGACCTACCTTTGGCGATGGGAATTTTGGTTGCCACCGGTCAAATAACGGAAGAAGTTCCTTTATCTGATTTTATTATCATGGGGGAACTCTCTTTAGATGGGAGTCTGCAGCCCATTCGCGGCGCATTACCTATTGCCGTGAAAGCCAAAGAAGAGGGTTTTAAAGGCTTTATCCTTCCGAAGCAAAACGCGAAGGAAGCTGCTATTGTGGACGGGATCGCCGTGTATGGCGCCAACACCATTAAAGAAGTGATCGATCTTTTTAATGAGGGAATACCTTTAACGGAAACCGTGGTAGATATGGAAGCCGAATTTTATGAACACCTCGAAAATCCGGAACATGATTTTGCCGATGTGAAAGGTCAGGAGTCCATAAAACGATGTATGGAGATCGCCGCAGCCGGTGGTCATAATATAATTTTAATTGGTCCGCCTGGTTCCGGTAAAACCATGCTCGCCAAACGGTTGCCCAGTATTTTACCGCCTCTCTCGTTATCGGAAGCCCTAGAGACCACCAAGATCCATAGTGTGGCGGGCCGTACGATGGAAAAAGGAGGCGTAATGACCGGCAGACCATTTCGCAGTCCGCACCATACCATCTCGGATGTGGCATTAGTGGGCGGCGGACAATATCCGCAACCGGGAGAGATATCATTGGCCCATAACGGGGTTTTGTTTTTAGACGAATTACCCGAATTTAAGCGTGGGGTATTGGAGGTGATGCGACAACCGCTGGAAGATAGGGAGGTCACAATTTCAAGAGCACGCTTTACCGTGACCTATCCTTCAAGCTTTATGCTCGTTGCCAGTATGAATCCCAGTCCCGGGGGCTATTTTAACGACCCCGATGCACCTGTCACCTCGTCGCCGGCAGAGATGCAACGCTACTTAGGAAAAATATCGGGCCCGCTGCTGGATCGTATCGATCTTCATATTGAGGTGACACCGGTTCCTTTTGAAAAATTGAGCGAAGAACGCAAAGGCGAACACAGCATTGTGATTAGAGAGCGTGTCACCAAGGCACGACAGATTCAGGCACAGCGGTTTTCGAACCTCTCACACATTCATTACAACGCTCAAATGGGGGTAAAGCAGATTCGAACCTATTGCCGACTCGATGCGGAGTCGCTTCAGTTATTGAAGACAGCTATGGAACGATTGAACCTGTCGGCCAGGGCGTATGACCGTATCTTAAAAGTAGCCCGTACCATCGCGGACCTCGATGCTTCCGAAGCGATTATGGGGAGTCACATTTCCGAAGCGATCCAATACCGAAGTTTGGACAGGGAAGGGTGGTTTGGGTAATTTTCGATGCGGATATTGAATCCCTTAACTTGTATTTGCTTTCGTTGTTTTAACACTTTTTTAAGATTTGTATAGGCATGCCATTGTATCTTTAGCACTCTTTAAAAAACAATCAAAAAATGACTTCAAGAAATTCTTTTAAAATGCTGGCAATCTTTCTGTTTGCTATCGCATTTACAATGACATCCTGTAAAAATGAAAAGGCCGAAAAAGCCGAAGAAACAGCACAGCTCTCCATCGATTTTGAAAAATACGAGTTGGAGAACGGATTGGATGTTGTATTACATCAAGACAAGAGTGACCCTATTGTTTCACTTGCCATACAATATGGTGTGGGGTCCAATCGTGAAAAGACCGGACGTACGGGATTTGCTCATTTATTTGAGCATATGTTATTCCAAAAATCAGAGAACGTAGGAGAGGATCAGTTCTTTAAGAAGATTCAGGATGCCGGAGGAACACTCAATGGAGGAACCTGGAAGGATGGAACGATCTATTATGAGGTAGTACCTAAGAACGCCATGGAAATGATCATGTGGCTGGAAAGCGACCGAATGGGATACTTTGTCAATACTGTTACCGAATCTGCTTTCTACAATCAGCAGGAAGTGGTACAGAATGAAAAAAGACAGCGTGTGGATAACAATCCTTACGGACATACGAACTGGGTGCTGGATAAGAACTTGTATCCCGAAGGCCATCCTTATAATTGGCAAGTGATCGGGGAACTGGTAGACCTTCAAAATGCAACTGTAGATGACGTTCGTGAATTCTACGATCGTTTTTATGGTCCTAACAACGCAACCTTAGTATTGGCAGGAGATTTTGAGAAGGAAGAAGCCAAGCAAATGATCGAAAAGTATTTTGGAGAGATCAAACGTCGTCAAGAAGTTGAGCCATTAAAACCACAGCCCGTTTCATTGGAAACGACCAAGCGTTTGTATCATGAAGATAATTTCGCAACGGCCCCGCAATTGAACATGGTTTGGCCTACGCCGGAGCAATATACCGAAGACGCGTATGCACTTGATTTCTTAGCTGAAATACTTTCACAAGGAAAGAAAGCACCCTTGTATAAAGTATTGGTCAAAGAAAAGGAACTTACATCCCAGACCAATGCATATAACAATGCACAGGAACTGGCCGGAGAATTTCATATTCGTATTACGGCGAACAACGGTGTGGACTTGAAAAAAGTAGAAGAAGGGATTTTTGAAGCGTTCCAATTATTTGAAAAGGAAGGTGTTACAGACCGTGATATCGAGCGTATCAAGGCAGGGTTGGAAACACAATTTTACAATGGTATTTCCAGCGTATTAGGAAAGTCCTTTCAGTTAGCACAATACAATGTATTTGCCGGGGATCCGGGCTTTATTGAGCAGGATATCGAGAATATCAAAAAAGTTACCAAAGAGGATGTCATGCGTGTTTACAATACCTACATCAAGGACAAGCCTTATGTTATGACTAGTTTTGTTCCGAAGGGGCAAACCGATCTTATCGCTGCAAATTCTGAAAAGGCGGCCGTTGTAGAAGAAGAGATCAAGGAGAATGTAATCAAGACCGTAACAGATTCAAACGAAGAGATTGCTAAGACGCCTTCTAAAATAGACCGTTCAGTAGAACCGAAGCAAGGAGAAGCTCCTAAATTAACGATACCGGATACGTGGACGGCCGAACTTTCCAATGGAATGGATGTCTACGGAATTGAGCAGAATGAGATCCCAACCGTAAACTTCAGTTTGGTAATAGAGGGAGGGCATTTAATGGATAGTAAGGATAAGAACGGTGTGGCCAATCTGATGACAGATATCATGATGGAAGGAACTGCTAACAAGACACCCGAACAATTGGAAGAAGAGATAGAACTCTTAGGTGCCTCCATTAATATGTATACCACCAACGAATCTATTGTGATCCGTGGGAATACCTTAACGCGTAATTTCGATGAGACCATGAAACTTATCGAAGAGATTCTCTTGGAACCACGTTGGGACGAAGAAGAATTTGGACGTATCAAGACCAAGACCATCAACGAGATCAAACGTTCCGACGCAAACCCGAATGTGGTAGCCAACAGAGTGTACGATAAGCTCTTATACGGCGAGGACCATATCTTCAGTTACCCGATAAGTGGAACCGAAGAAGCCGTAGCAGCCATTACGATGAATGATCTAAAAGAATTCTATAACAAGAACTTTTCTCCAAGCATTAGCACCTTCCACGTGGTAGGGAAGATCGATAAGGAGGAAGCTTTAAAAAGTTTGAGAGGTCTGGAAGAACGTTGGGCAGCGAAAGATGTGACCATACCCGAATATCCGGTGGCAAATAATCGGGACAAAGCTTCTTTGTATTTTGTCGACATCCCAAATGCGAAGCAATCTGTGATCAATATTGGTTACATTGCCTTGCCTAGAACCGATAAGGATTTTTATCCGGCCGAGGTGATGAACTACAAATTAGGAGGATCGTTCTCAGGGAATGTGAACCTTATTCTTCGTGAAGAGAAAGGATATACCTATGGTGCCCGTACCGGTTTTAGCGGAACTAAGATCCCGGGAACCTTCACCGCTTCATCTAGTGTTCGAACAAATACAACCGGTGAATCTGTAAAAATCTTCAAAGACGAGATCGCTAAATATAAGGATGGAATTTCTGAAGAAGATCTGGAATTTACGAAGAACGCCTTGATTAAATCCAATGCACGCCGCTTTGAGACACAATTCTCATTGCTTGGGATGCTTCAGGAAATGAGTAGTTATGATTTACCTCCTAACTACATCGAAAATGAAGAAAAAGTGATCAAAGGTATGACGCTGGAGCAACACAAAGAATTGGCGAACAAATACCTGGACGAATCTAAAATGGCCTATTTGGTCGTTGGTGATGCCGCCACACAGTTTGCTCAGTTTAAGAAGATGGGCTTTGATGAGGTTAAGTTGTTGAACAAGGAAGGGGAAGAAGTAACATTAGAAGATGTTAAGATGTAGGTTTAATTTTTAATAGTTGAAGAAGGGACGCCATGGAGCGTCCCTTTTTTTTGATACCTTTAGCAGAACAAGTGATCTTAAAAGTTTGATACAACGCTTCAAGAATATTGGTCCCGGAACCTTAGTAGCGGCCGCTTTTATTGGCCCCGGAACGGTTACAGTCTGTACTTTGGCCGGTGTTCAGTTTGGGTTCACCTTGCTATGGGCGATGGCCCTTTCAATTATCGCTACGATCGTACTCCAAGAAATGGCTGCACGCCTGGGTCTGGTATCCGGCAGCGGACTGGCCGAGAATATAAGGAAGGAAATTAAACATCCTGTTGCGAAAGGGCTTGCGATTCTACTCATGTTGTCGGCGATTTTAATTGGAAATGCTGCCTACGAAGCAGGAAACATAAGTGGAGGTGTATTGGGACTTCAAACTATTTTTGAACAATACACTTTGCTCTTTGCAGGTATGGAAGTCAACCTTCTTAGCGTAGGCATAGGTGCATTGGCATTTGTACTGCTGTATATTGGAAACTACAAGGTTATTGAACGTAGCCTCATAATTTTAGTATTGCTTATGAGCGTGTCTTTTTTAATTACTGCGGTACGTACCGTCCCCAATGTTCTTGAGATCCTGCAGGGTATTTTTATACCCAAAGTTCCGGAAGAGGGCTGGCTCACGATCATCGCTTTGGTAGGGACAACCGTTGTGCCCTACAATCTGTTTCTTCATGCGTCTTTGGTCAAGGAAAAGTGGAACGGTGTTGGGGACCTTGGCGCCGCTCGTAAGGATTTGTATGTGTCTATACTTCTAGGAGGGCTTGTCTCAATGGCCATTATCATTTCAGCAGCGGCCATACAGCAAAGTGAAGTGTCCAATGCCTCAGATCTCGCCCAAAGCCTGGCACCGTTGTTTGGTAGTTTCGCAACATACTTTTTAAGTATTGGTTTATTTGCGGCCGGGATTACTTCGGCTATTACGGCGCCGTTAGCTGCTGCATACGTGGTGAAAGGTTGTTTCGGATGGCAGGCAGGGTTGAGGAGTCTTGGATTTAGAGCGGTTTGGATGAGTGTCCTTGGTTTGGGTATTGTCTTCTCTTCCCTAGGGATCAAACCTATTGAGATCATTCAATTTGCCCAGGTAGCCAACGGTATCTTATTGCCTGTTATTGCGATCTTCTTATTATGGGTGGTCAATAGAAAGACGGTAATGGGGGCCAATCGCAATACAGTTGTACAAAATTTGCTTGGGTTTTTTATAGTGCTTACAAGCATTTTATTAGGCGTAAAGAGTTTGGCTAAAGTATTTGAAATACTATGACCCCGAATCTTATAGATATCAATGCAGACCTTGGGGAGGGCAGCGGAAAGGATGAAAGCATCATGCCTTTGATCTCTTCCTGCAGTATTGCCTGTGGCGGACATTACGGAACGGAAACAAGCATGCGCACGACAGTACAGCTCGCAAAAAAGTATAAGGTGGCTGTGGGTGCCCACCCTTCCTTTCCCGATCGTGATCATTTTGGCAGAAAATTGCTAAGTATGACCAAAAGTGAACTCATGCAAAGCATTTTCGATCAATTGATCCATTTCTATGCGGTCTGCGAGACCGAAGAAGTTCCTGTCCACCATATTAAACTACACGGTGCGCTATACAATTATGCGGCCGTGGACGCCCCAACAGCCGATGCCGTTGTGGACGCCATTGTCACGACCAAGATACGTCCAAAACTATACGTTCCCTACCGTTCTATTTTAGCTAAAAAGGCCGAAAATCTGTTACCTTTGGTGTTTGAAGCTTTTATTGACCGTAGGTATAACGATGACCTCTCACTGGTTGATCGTTCTAAGCAAGGTGCCATTATTGAACGTCCGTCACAGGCATGGCAGCAATTGTTTGAGATGTTCACGTCTCAAACTGTTACAAGTATCTCAGGAACAGTACAACCTATAGTTGCGCAAACCTATTGTATCCATAGTGACCATGCGGCAGCAGTTCCTATTTTGAGGTTTATACATGAGAAGATGCAGCAACATTCCATTCCATTGTTATGAATACGGCACCCGATATTCAACGATTTGGCATGCACGGGGTGCAGATTTCATTTCCTTCGGAAATTTCATTCGAGGTACATAGACACGTCTTGGCTTGGCAAGAAGCAGTGATCGCTGGTTTTTCTGAAAAGATCGTTGATGTCGTACCGGCGTACCATTCATTAGCTGTCTTTCTGAAAGAGCATGTCAATCTTGGCGCATTTATAGACGAGCTGAAGGATCTTTCAGTTTCTGAAACTGAAACGGCTATTTCCAGTCATTGTATCACCGTACCGGTTTGTTACGATGAAACCTTCGGTCTCGATCTGAAGGAACTTTCCGAAGCAAAAGGAATATCTATTGAACACATCATACAAAAGCACACGGCTCCAACATACCAAGTCTATTTTTTGGGGTTTCTACCCGGTTTTCCATACTTAGGTGGCCTTGATACACAGTTGTCTCATCCTCGGAAGTCAACGTCTCGCCCAAAAATAGCTAAAGGCGCAGTGGCCATTGGCGGGAGTCAGACAGGCATTTATCCTATGGCATCCCCCGGGGGTTGGAACATACTGGGCAGGACACCGCTGGAGATGTTCAATCCGCAAGCTACGTCTCCCACACTTGTCATGCCGGGAGATTATATAAAATTTCGTCGTATTTCAATGAAGGAGTTTGATGCAATTGCGTCTAAGCTTGCCATGGGGACCTACAGTGTAGAAAAGGAGGTGTATCATGGTTGAAGTACTTTCAGGAGGTATGCATACTACCATTCAGGATATGGGTCGGTTTGGGTATCGCGCTCAGGGTGTTCCGGTAAGTGGCGTAATGGACCGGTTTTCTGCCCGACTTTCAAATAAACTGCTAGGCAATGCCGAAGGAGCGGCCGTAATGGAGATCACCCACATAGGTCCCGTTCTTCGGTTCACACAACCCACGCTCATTGCGATCACCGGAGCGGGTTTTTCACCTACCTGCAACGATGTGGAAATTCCGTTGAATACCCGTGTTCTTGTAGCAGCGGATGCTGTTTTAAAATTTGGACTACCCAATTACGGCCTAAGAGCATATATGGCTGTACTTGGCGGTTTTCAAACTGAGTATATAATGGGTAGTTATAGTTTTTATGAAGGGGTCACTCAAAAGACCTCACTCACCTCCGGAGATGTGTTACCTATTCTTGCAATCCCTTTAGCAAAGGAAAAAACAACTGCTTCGGTGAAGATAGACCGAACTGTTTTCGAGAATCGGTACCTTGAGGTTCTAAAAGGAGCGGAGTTCGATCAACTTTCAAAATCCTTTCAGGAAAAGTTAGTCCGTACGTCTGCTGTGGTGTCTTCAAAAAGCAATCGAATGGCGTATCTTCTTGAAGGCTTTCAGGGTATCAAGGCTAGCGAGATCATCACAGCGCCCGTGCAACCGGGTACGGTTCAATTGATGCCTTCAGGTCATTGTGCCGTACTCATGCGGGATGCACAAACTACCGGAGGGTATGCCCGTATACTGCAACTAACGGAAGGAGCGATAAATATTTTGGCACAAAAGCGCGCCGGGGATCAAGTAGAATTCTATTTAAAGGAGTAATCAAGGAAAAACCCTGAATAGTATGGGGGTATTTTCCCCTATTCTTAAAAATGTGAAGCAACAACCAAACATTTTAACTAATTTTAGGAACAATTAACTAACAAAATAAAATCAATTATGGGAAGACCAGCCAAATGTGTTACCGTTCAAGAAGGAAAAGATCTGCAAAAGAATTACAGAGATACCAAGGGAACTTCAGACTCTTACGAAGTTGTTTACAGCCTGGAAGAACTGCAAGAATTCTTGGATTACGTTCGCGAACTTTCTTCAGAACAAAATATTGCAAAGCCGGGTATACGTATCTATTATGCAGCCTACGACCTGCCACAGCCCAACAAGGGAACGGTACTTTTGTCTGCTACCAACGGGACCGCTATGAGTGCCGATAATAATTACAATATAGACCCTCTAAACAAAGGAACAGGAGGATGGCCGCCTAAAGCCTATTAACTTGGATCTTTCTTATTTCATACAACATACGCTGCCAATTTTACTAGTCGAATTAGGAGCAGCCGTTGCTGGAACGTATTACATTCGAAAAAATGATCGATTAAAAAGCACTACCTATTTAGTGCTTTTTCTCTGGATTACATTATTAGTCGAACTGATGGGATATTATGCAGGGATAGCGCATTTTACAGAGTACAAATATTTTGCCTTTGTAAAAGGTACTTTATTTCAAAGTAATTATTGGCTTTTTAACTGTTATACCGTTTTAAGCTTTAGCTTCTTTATTTACTATTTTAGATCGTTTCTACGTGCTGCGTCTTGGCGATTGCTCTTGGCCGGTTTCCTTGTTTTCTTTATAGTTTCATCGATTTTAAGCTTTTTTATAACAGACACATTCTTTACAAGCTACTCACAATTTGTTTCACTCGTAGGTACTCTTTTGTTGGCGATTAGCATCGTATTGTTTTATTTTGAACTATTGCGAAGTGATATACTGCTTCAGCTCAAGCGTTTTTTACCATTGTATATTTCAGTGGGCGTATTAGTATTTAATTTATGCATAACACCTGTCGATATCTTTTCAGAATATTTTAAAAACAATACCTTTCTCGTGGAATTGAAAGTGTATGTTTATCTTTATGCGAACATTTTCATGTACACCAGCTTTATAATTGGTTTTATTGTATGCTCGAAAAAGAAGAGGTCTTACTAATTGGATATTTTATTGCGGTCATTTTCTTTTTGGTCCTCTTTGTCGTACTCTTTTTTATTGCGTTTCAGCGTAAGAAGAACAAATACCTGCTAGAACGTTTTGAAGCAGAAAAGAAATTTCAAACCGAACTGGTCAATGCGCAGCTCGAGATCCAGGAACAAACCTTAAAGAATATTGCATGGGAACTGCACGATAACGTTGGGCAGTTACTTTCTGTTGCAAATATACAGTTGAATATGCTCATGAATGCCGCTCCGGCCGAATTGCACGATAGGATCTTGGAAACCAAGGATGTGGTAAAGGAATCCGTCACCGAAGTCCGCTCCCTCTCCAAAAGCCTCAATAAGGATGTAATACGTAAGAACGGATTGATACAGTCCCTAGAAGTAGAGGTAGCACGCTTTAACCGTCTAAATTTTTTAAAAGCGGAACTAAAGATAACAGGTACAGCTATTGACATTAAGAGCGAGAACGAAATTATAATCTTTAGGATCTTGCAGGAATGTTTCTCAAATGTGATGAAACACGCAAAAGCTTCCAAATTATTCGTACATTTAAATTACAAAGTTGATACGTTGGAGATCATCGTTCGTGATGACGGTGCGGGCTTTAATCCCGAAACGAAAAGCGGTAATAGTGGAATGGAAACCATGAAAAGCCGCTCGGAGTTATTGGAAGCTTCGTTTTCTATAACTTCCAAACCGGGTCAAGGCACCCAATTAGTATTGCAATATCCCTATTCCCATGACAAAAAAACAACCTAACCACGTAGCTATTGTTGACGACCATGTACTGTTTGCCGGTTCACTGGAAAAATTGATCGAAACCTTTGATGGATTCGATGTACTTTATCATGCAAAGAATGGCGCCGACCTTCAGCAAAAAATAGAAAAAGGCGCTAAACTACCGGATGTCATTCTGCTCGATATCAATATGCCTGTCATGGATGGTTTTGAGACCGTGAAATGGCTTACCGAAAAACACCCCTCCATTAAAGTGCTGGCACTTTCCATGGAAGATGATGAAGCTGTAATCCTGCGCATGCTTCGAGGTGGGGCGAAAGGGTATCTGTTAAAAGATATACACCCCGATAAATTGGAAGAGGCCCTACATGAAGTAATGGAAAAAGGGTATTACCATTCCGAAAAAGTAGCCGAAACCTTACTGCACTCCCTTCGGCCCGATAATTCGTCCGAAGACTTAGCCTTAAAAGAGAATGAGATCACCTTCATGCAGCTGGCGTGCAGTGAGATGACCTATAAAGAGATCGCTGCAGTCATGAACTTAAGTCCAAAGACTATAGACGGTTACCGTCAAGAATTGTTCAATAAATTGCATATAAAGAATAGGGTAGGGCTGGTGATCTATGGTCTTAAGAACGAGATCATTTCATTGTGATCACTCACAGGCATTCCATATCGCGTCGTCCGGTGGCGGTGCCACAAAACTAACCGGTTCCTTTTGTACCGGATGCACGAAGCTGAGCTTTCTGGAGTGCAGATGGATGCTCCCGTCCTTATTACTGCGATCGAAACCGTATTTTAAATCTCCTTTAATGGGTGTGCCAATACCCGATAACTGACTGCGGATTTGGTGATGCCTACCGGTTTCCAGATCGATTTCCAACAGATAATAATTCTGAAGCGATTTTTTTACTTTGTAATGTAGCACGGCTTTTTTACTGTCCGGGACCTTCTTTTCGTGGGCATACGATTTATTCTGTTTCGGATTACGTTTTAAATAATGGATCAAAGTTCCTTGGGGTTTGGGCGGCATATCCTTAACGATCGCCCAATAGGTCTTTTCTGTTTCTCTTTCTGAAAATAGTTTGTTTAACCGCGATAAAGCTTTAGATGTTCGTGCAAATACAACGATCCCGCTAGTGGGACGGTCCAGCCGATGCACGACCCCTAAATAGACGGCTCCGGGTTTGTTATACTTATCGGCAATGTAATCCTTTACTACTTCCGAAAGCGGCATATCCCCCGTTTTATCTCCTTGCACAATATCACCGGGTCGCTTGTTAATAACAATTAAATGGTTGTCCTCATAAAGGACCTGAAGATTTTCTTTGGTGCTATGTACAGATGACTGTGTGATGCTATTCTTTTCTGAATGAATTATTCCGTACAGTTTTACGCTTCGGAAGCATGTAAAAAATTAATACTGCTCCGAATCATTTGGGAAATCACCGCGTTTCACATCGGTGCTGTATCGTTGAAAGGCCGTTGTCATTTCAGAATACAGATCCAGATACCTCCGAAGGAATCGGGGATGGAACTCATGTGTCATCCCTATCATGTCGTGTGTAACCAAAACCTGTCCGTCTACCCCATTTCCGGCACCAATGCCAATGATGGGGATGGTAAGGCTTTCGGCGACTTCTTTGGCCAGTTTTGCAGGTACCTTCTCTAAGACTACGGCAAAGCATCCGGCTTTCTCCAACAATAGGGCATCCTCCTTTAACTTTTCGGCCTCTTCCTCTTCTTTCGCCCGCACGGTGTACGTACCGAATTTGTAGATAGACTGAGGCGTTAGACCCAAATGTCCCATAACGGGAATCCCCGCGTTCAAGATGCGTTTAATAGATTCTTTTATCTCTTTTCCGCCTTCCAGTTTTACGGCATGTGCACCGCTTTCCTTCATAATTCGAATGGCAGAGCGGAGGGCCTCCTTAGGATCGCTTTGATAGCTCCCAAATGGCAGATCAACAACCACCAGACTACGCTGTATGGCACGTACTACCGAAGCTGCGTGATAGATCATTTGATCAAGCGTGATGGGAAGTGTGGTCTCGTGCCCCGCCATAACGTTGGAAGCCGAATCCCCAACCAGGATCACATCGATTCCGGCGCTGTCCACGATCTTGGCCATGGTAAAATCGTAGGCGGTGAGCATGGAGATCTTTTCTCCCTTCTTTTTCATATCCACAAGGGTCTTGGTCGTGATCCGCTTGTATTCTTTTTTGGCTACTGACATACGTTTTGTAACAAATTGAACGGTAAAAGTACTAATTTTGAGAATCAATCCTTATACAATCGATTATGAAGTTCGCGATCCTGTTTTTTTGTTCATTAGTCAGTTCTATTATGTTTTCTCAACCCACTTTTTCTGAAGCCGATGCCAAACAGGTGATCGATGTTTTCTTTGAAGGATTTCACCAAGGAGATACCTTGAAGATGCGTTCGGTCATGGCAGAGGAACTGGTGATGCAGACTGCTTTCTCCGATGCCCAAGGAAATCACAAAGTAAGCAACGGGAAAGCATCGGATCTGTTATTGGCAATCGCTAACAGACCAGAAACCCAGCAATGGGATGAGCGGTTGTTGGATTATAAGGTGCAAATCGACGGCAACCTTGCTCATGTTTGGACGCCTTATGAATTTTGGCTCAACGGGAAGTTCATTCACTGTGGGGCCAATGCTTTTACCCTCGCCAAAACCAATGAGGGGTGGAAAATACTGCATTTAATAGACTCGAGAAGAAAAACCGATTGCGGGTATTAACAGTCGCTTAAGTTAACTTGTACCGCTAAGCCGCCTTCACTGGTCTCTTTGTATTTGCTGGTCATGTCTTTGGCGGTTTCCCACATGGTGGCAATTACCTTATCCAAGGGCACTTTGGCCTGCGTAGGATCACCGTCTAAAGCCATTTCACATGCATTGATCGCTTTAATGGCGCCCATGGCATTTCGCTCTATACACGGAATTTGAACCAAACCGGCTATGGGATCACAGGTAAGTCCCAGATGATGTTCCATGGCGATCTCACTGGCCATTTGTACTTGTTCCGGCGTACCTCCCATAAGTTCGGTGAGTGCTCCGGCCGCCATGGCAGAAGAAACACCAATCTCTGCTTGACACCCACCCATGGCGGCCGAGATGGTCGCTCCTTTTTTGAAGAGACTGCCAATCACGCCGGCCACCAGCATGAATTTTCGGACATCTTCAAAATTGGCATCATGGTTCTCGATGACCATATAGTACATCATAACGGCCGGAATCACGCCGGCACTGCCGTTGGTAGGCGCTGTAACCACTCTTCCAAGGGATGCGTTCACCTCATTCACGGCCAACGCAAAGCAGGATACCCATTTCAATATTTGTCGAAACTTTACTTCCGTACCACGAATCGATTCGATCCATTCTTCCGGATTTGTGTAGGTGGCATCACCAATAAGATTTTTATGCATATCGAATGCTCGGCGTTGCACGTTGAGTCCGCCGGGAAGCTTTCCTTGGGTGTGGCAACCTACATACATAGAATCCAGCATTACCTCCCAAATGGCTTTTAGACCCTTATTGATCTCTGCCTCAGTTCGAAGCGACAATTCATTTTCGAGGACGATCTCCGATATAGATTTTCCGTGTGCTCTGCAATGCACAAGGAGATCCGCAGCTGTTTCCACCTGATGCGGGAATTGTGCAAATTTTTCCAATTTCTTTTTGGCGCGTTTCCGCTCCTTTTGCACGACAAATCCACCCCCAATAGAAAAGTAGGTTTCAGAAACTTTCTTACCGCTGCTTAAAGTGGCCCGAAAGGTCATACCATTGGGATGGAACTCCAAGAATTTTCTGTTAAATGTAATGTGTTCCTTCGGAATAAAAGGAATCTCCCGCTCACCATTGAGGATTATTTTATTTTCTGAAGCGATCTTACTTATTTCATCTTCAATGCGCTCGATAGGGAAAGTGATTGGGTCTGCCCCTGATAGCCCTAACATCACTGCGGTATCGGTAGCATGCCCTTTTCCGGTAAGGGATAAGGAGCCATAGAGATCTACTGAGACAGATGCAACCTGTTCGAAATAGCCCTTCGCCTTTAGAGCGTCGATCCATCTTCCTGCAGCCCGCCAGGGGCCAAGAGTGTGAGAACTGGAAGGGCCAACCCCTATTTTTAACATGTCAAAAACACTAATGCTTTCCATGGGATGATTTATAGAACAAATATAAGTTTCTATTTTACAAGAATACGAATCGGGGGCTTATAAAAAATTACCTTTATATTGTATCTTCCGATTAAAGTATGTGAAGAATGTGTTATGATATTAAAGCGAGCTTAGAAGCACAGTTAAACAGAGCTAGACGCCGTAACGATCTACAGGCAATAGATGAGATCATGGAGCGATTACTGCCTTTAACCGATCTGCCTATCCATCATGCCTCGGGTTTCAGTCACCCGGAAGTATTGATCTATACGGATCGTTCACCCGATTTTCCCGAAGTGGCCACGTGGGGATTGATTCCACATTGGGTAAAGGATATAGAGCAATCAAAAAAATTATGGAACAATACCTTGAATGCGCGTGGTGAAACAATTTTTGAAAAACCTTCTTTTCGTGCAGCTGCAGCCTCCAATCGCTGTGTCATCTTTGTAGACGGTTTCTATGAACATCATCACTACAGCGGTCATACGTATCCGTTCTTTATCTATCAGAACGGTGGGAAGCCTCTGCCTTTGGCAGGATTGTGGAGTGAATGGACCGATCCTGATTCCGGCGGTGTAACATTGTCTTTTTCAATCGTTACAACTTCAGGAAATTCATTGCTTAGTAGAATTCACAATAACCCTAAATTGAAAGGGTCTAGGATGCCTGTTATTCTATTGGAGGAAGAGGAAGATGAATGGTTGCAACCTATCCAGGATGAATTGGATAAAGAGCGCATTGAAAACCTCATACGAGATTACCCCGAAGGTAAGTTAAAAGCACACCCTGTGGCAAGACTACGAGGAAAGGAGTATGCAGGGAACGTAGAAGGCATCGCAGATGAAATAATATACCCAGAGCTCAAATCGCAGTTTGATTTCTAAACCCTTGGATTTCTACTGCCTTCTGTTGGCCAACAGCGGAGGTGGTTCTCCCGTAAAAGGGTTCCATCTACTAATGCTTTTCGCACCCATTCCGGAAGCTTTGATCACTGCACGATCTCCATAACGTTCCCGCATCTTGTCCATGGCTTGATACAAATTGATAATCTTTTCATTATCATCAAACAGGTCGATCTGTTGTCCTCCGGCCACCAAGTGACTAAACCGTACACCCACTAACCGAACTAACATCCTTCTTTGATATAAGTTTTTATACAACTCCATGACAACGGGAAGGATCTTATGGTCGGCAGCACTATATGGAATGTGTTTTTGCTGCGTGTAGGTCTGGAAATCGGAGTATCGAATCTTAAAAGTTATGCAAGCTGTTAGTTTGTTTGCGCGCCGTAACTGATACACGAGGTTCTCAGCCATAGCGGTAATGATGCCCTCGAGTTTCCGTATATCGGTAGTGTCTTTATCGAAGGTACGTTCGGTCGAGATGGACTTTCGTTCGGTATACTGTACTACAGGAGAATTGTCGATCCCATTTGCTTTCTTCCAAATGGTTTCCCCATTTTTCCCGAAGACACGTGCCATCATTTCCAGAGGCATTTCCTGTACAGTTTTTATTTGTTTTATCCCTAGATCGCAGAGAGAACGATAGGTTACTTCGCCCACCATGGGGATTTTACGTACAGAAAGGGGGGAGAGGAATGGTTTTTCCGTACCTCTGAGAATTTGTATTTGATTGTTAGGTTTTGCTTCACCGGTAGCGATCTTTGAAACTGTTTTATTAGAAGAAAGTCCGAACGAAATAGGTAATCCGGTCTCTTTAATAATACGGGTTCGTACTTCTGAAGCCAATTGATGACAACCAAAGAATTTATCCATACCGGTGAGATCGATATAAAATTCGTCTACCGATGTTTTCTCGTATAGAGGCACACTTTCTTTAATCACATCGGTTACCATGTTTGAAAATTTACTGTAAATACCCGAGTTGCCACGAACAATTACCGCCTCCGGACAGAGTTGTCGTGCCAATCGCATCGGCATGGCCGAATGGATACCAAAGGCTCTCGCCTCATAGCTGCAGGACGCTACTACGCCTCTATCGCTGGTACCTCCAATGAGTACTGGTTTACCGTTTAACCGGTTATCCAACAAGCGTTCACAAGACACAAAAAAAGTATCCAAGTCCATGTGAACGATATGACGATCTTGACTGTTCATTGTTCTTAAAGAAATAAGCCTTACATTTTTTCTACGGACTTCTTATACTTTTTGTGCGGGGCGAATACGCCTGTTAAAATTCTTTGCAGAACTTGGCCGCGACTGAACATCGCTATACCTGGGATCTTGAATAATAGGGTAGCGCACCATTTTGGTAACTTCTATGGAGATACAATCGAATTCCTCTATGATGTTTCCGGTGATACCATAGATGCCTTTTCCTCGAAAGCGATAAGTTGCTGCCACGGGAGGAAAATGTACCGTATCTATAAAATCCCCATCGCGGTCCAGAAAGGTGCCAAAATACATCTGTTTCCCTTGAGAAGTGGTTGTGCGTTTTGTAGCGACCAGATAGCCTTCAATGGTTACGTTCTTCCCTATAAAAGCAGAGAGCTTTTTTACCCGCATACTGCTTCTTGCCGGAGCCAAGAGCAAATCGAAAGGATTGCACAGCGGGAAGCCAAGGAGTTCCATTTCGTCAAAGGCATCTTCCATGCGTGTATTGGGTAGGTGTGGCGTTTGAAAGTTCATTTTTTTAGTTTTAAAAAGCGTTAATTCGGTGTTGTCAAGGGTCACTTTGTTAATTTTCATATGAGCTTCCCATAAGAGTTCACGTTTGTTTCTATGAGTGAAACGGAAAGCATTTATCTTTATAAGGATGTTTATCTGTTCTATGGAAATGACCACGCGATCTATAAAATCGTCCAAGCTTTCATAGCGCCCTCTTTGCTGACGCTCTGTAAGTATTTTTTTGATGATATTAGTTTCCAGTGCATGTAAGAAACTAAAGCCAAGGAAGATCGTTGTTCCTTGAATGATAGTTTCGGATGCACTGTGATTGATACAGGGAGCTACAATAGTTCCTCCATGCATGCGGGCTTCATGGACATAGAGTTCCGCAGAATAGAACCCTCCTCCATTGTTCAATGTAGCGACCATATATTCCAAGGGATAGTATGCTTTAAGAAAAAGACTTTGGTAGCTTTCTACGGCATATGAAGCCGAATGCCCTTTTGCAAAGGCATATCCGGCAAAACTTTCTATCTGTCGCCATACTTCGGCAGCAAGGGTTTCAGATTTTCCCGAAAGATGACAGTTGTCGAAAAACTGTTGTTTGACCTTTAAAAATTCTTCTCGCGAACGAAATTTTCCTGACATTCCCCTGCGTAACATATCTGCTTCACTAAGGGTGAGTCCTCCAAAGTAGTGAGCTACTTTTATTACATCTTCCTGGTAGACCATTACTCCATAGGTTTCGGGCATGATATCCAGCATGACAGGATGTGCTTCTTTTCGTTTTTCCGGATAGCGATAACGAAGGATATATTCGCGCATCATTCCCGATTTTGCTACGCCGGGCCGAATGACCGAGCTCGCGGCTACAAGTCCCAGATAGTTGTCTACCTTCAACTTTCGAAGCAACATACGCATGGCCGGTGATTCTACATAAAAGCAACCAATCGCTTTGGCGTTTCGCAACAAGTCTTTGATACGTTCATCCTGTTTAAATCGTTTGATATCGTGAATGTCGATAGGGGGCAGGGTAGGGCGGTTGTACGCTACGATTCTTACACCATCTTTTATTTTTCCTAACCCACGCTGACTTAAAATATCGAATTTATACAAACCTATGTCTTCTGCTACTACCATATCGAACTGTGTCGTGGGAAACCCTTTGGGGGGCATAAAAGTGGCAGTATAATAATGTATGGGCTTTTCGGAGATAAGAATACCACCGGCGTGGATGCCCAGGTAATTAGGGAATCCTTGGATGTATTGGCTGTAGGTAACCACCAATCGTGATAATTTGTCTAATTCTTCAAACCTGTATTCTCCTTTGGAAAGAAGTTCAATCTCCGCTGTTGGAAGTCCAAATACTTTTCCCAATTCCCGTATCGAAGCTTTGTATTTAAAGGTATTGTAAACCGTAAGAAGGGCTGTATTTTTGAACCTGTTAAAGATAAAGGCAGTGATGTCGTCACGGTCCTTCCATGAAAAATCGATATCGAAGTCGGGAGGGTTTGTGCGATACAAATTAATGAATCGTTCAAAATAGAGGTCGAGTTCTATGGGGTCTACATCGGTGATGCGAAGTAAATACGCTACCACGCTATTCGCTCCGCTTCCACGGCCTACGTAAAAATACTGTTTGCTGCGGGCGTACTTAAGGATTTTCCAATTGATGAGAAAATAAGAGACAAATCTTTTTTCCTTGATGATATACAATTCTTTTTCGATGCGGTCTAAGATCTTATTGCCTGGGGTCTCATAGCGATACGGGATGCCTGCATAGGTAAGTTTTTTTAGCAGTTTAAAGTCAAGTATTTCATTCCCCGTATATGCATTTTGATTTTGAGGCGCTCGTTTGCTCATTTCAAAATCGATGTGACAACGACCCAGTAATCTCTTGGTATTTGTGATGAGTTCGGGAAACTCATGAAACGGTTTCACGATGGAAGCTTCGTCAGCTAGGAGATCTGTTTCTCTTCCCTGTTCGGAAACGGCTAATTTACTAAGCAAGGTATTGTTGTCTATGGCCCGAAGCAACCGATGTGTATTAAAGTCCTTTTTGTCTTTGAAGGAGGCGGTATGTAACAGCACCAGCCTATGCAGTTGGTGTCGCCAAGGTGAGAATTTTAACCGATTGAGATCTGATTCCCGTACTCCTACAAATTCATTTGTAGTAAGCTCCCTATATGGGAAAGTCTCAAAGGGATAGATGGTAAAAGTATGTGGAAGCACAGGAGCCTGCTGCGGAATTTCGTTTTCCGGTAGCAAACAATGAGACAGAAACGTATTGATCTCACGAAAACCTTCATTATTCTGAGCTAAAAGAATAAATTGTTGTTGTGCGCCCTTCCTGAAATCAACACCTACTACAGGACGTATACCGTGCTCGGGTGCTAAACGTACAATGTCTAAACACGCTGAGGTGGTATTGATGTCCGTTAATGCAAAACAGCCAATCCCAAGTTGCTGTGCTCGTTCGAGCAAGTCCTTGGGTTTCAAAGTCCCATAACGGAGACTGTAGTAGGAATGGACATTAACAATCATAATTTTGGATATATTCCAAAAATATGGAAATATTCCAATCAAGCAAAATGAAGTTGTAAACAATTTTACATGTTCATTACTTTTGCAAGAGGGATTGAGCACGACTACCTTGCCTATGCCGGCAGGCAGGCATGTAGTGGCAAAAGCCTGCCTTTGCCGTCAGACAGGCCCGACCCAGCAAAGCGGGGCTTCCCCTAAAACAAAATAACTGACACCCTGTCAGAGTCTTTCCGCTGGCATAATCCTTGTCATAAACACTGCGTACTAAATAAATTGAACTAGTAAAATATATAATTATAACACTATGAGTAAAATAATTGGAATCGACTTAGGAACTACCAACTCGTGTGTCGCCGTAATGGAGGGTAGCGAGCCAACTGTAATTCCGAATGCCGAAGGAAAAAGAACCACACCTTCTGTAATTGCTTTTGTAGAAGGTGGTGAAATTAAAGTAGGGGATCCCGCAAAACGACAAGCGGTGACCAACCCTAAGAAGACCATTTCTTCCATCAAACGATTTATGGGGAATAAGTTTTCTGAATCGAAAGCGGAAGCCGAACGCGCTGCATTCGATGTGAAAAAAGGAGATAATGATACGCCTCGCGTGGACATCGACGGGCGTCTCTATACACCACAGGAATTGAGTGCCATGATTCTTCAAAAGATGAAGAAAACGGCCGAAGATTACCTGGGGCAGGACGTAACTGAAGCGGTAATCACCGTTCCTGCGTATTTTAACGACAGTCAGCGTCAAGCAACCAAAGAAGCCGGTGAGATCGCCGGATTGAAAGTGCGTCGTATTATCAACGAACCTACAGCGGCGGCGTTGGCGTACGGACTGGATAAAAAAGGACAAGACCAGAAGATCGTTGTTTTTGACTTTGGTGGGGGTACACATGATGTATCCATCCTAGAGTTGGGAGACGGTGTGTTTGAAGTATTGTCTACAGATGGTGATACCCATTTAGGGGGTGATGATGTTGACCAAAAGATCATCAACTGGCTGGCAGACGAATTTCAGAAGGAAGAAGATATGGACCTTCGCAAAGACCCGATGGCGTTACAACGCTTGAAGGAAGCTGCCGAAAAGGCCAAGATCGAATTGTCTTCCTCTTCGCAGACTGAGATTAACCTGCCTTACGTAACAGCTACGGCCAGCGGACCAAAGCACTTGGTGAAGACCTTAACCCGTTCTAAGTTCGAGCAATTGATCGACGATCTGGTTAAAAGAACCATCAAACCTTGTGAGTCGGCGTTGAAAGCAGCCGGACTGTCTAAGAGCGATATTGATGAGATCATTCTTGTTGGTGGATCTACACGTATTCCTGCTGTACAGGAAGCGGTAGAGAAGTTCTTCGGAAAGGCACCCAGCAAAGGAGTGAATCCCGATGAGGTAGTGGCCGTTGGTGCTGCGATCCAGGGCGGTGTCTTGACAGGAGATGTGAAAGATGTCTTGTTATTGGACGTGACGCCATTGTCTTTAGGTATTGAAACCATGGGTGGTGTGATGACTAAGTTGATCGAGGCAAATACGACCATTCCTACCAAGAAATCACAGATATTCTCTACAGCGGCCGACAATCAGCCTAGTGTAGAGATCCATGTACTGCAAGGAGAACGTCCTATGGCAGCCGATAATAAAACCATTGGTCGCTTCCACTTAGACGGGATCCCGCCGGCACAGCGCGGTGTACCACAGATCGAGGTAACTTTCGATATTGATGCCAACGGTATCATTAAAGTAAGCGCTACCGATAAGGCCACGAATAAGACGCAAGACATTAGAATTGAAGCTTCCAGCGGTTTGACCGAAGAAGAGATCAAGAAGATGAAAGCTGAAGCCGAAGCGAATGCCGAAAGTGATAAGGCTGCTAAGGAGAAAGTGGACAAGATCAATGAAGCCGACGCGATGATCTTCCAGACTGAAAAGCAACTGAAAGAGTTTGGCGATAAATTGTCTGATGACAAGAAGAAGCCTATCGAAGATGCTTTGGAAGAGTTGAAGAAAGCGTACGAGACCAAAGAAGTGGCAAACATTCAGCCTGCGTTGGATAAGATCAACGAAGCATGGAAAACAGCTTCCGAAGAGATGTACAAGGCACAAGCCGAAGCTCAGCAGGGTGCTCCAACAGGAGAGCCACAAGGTGACACGTCCGGCCAGAACGGCAGTGAGAACGCCGATGTGGAAGACGTAGACTTCGAAGAAGTGAAATAAGACGTCAATGAATGCATTCTGCTGAGAAGCGGAAGCATCACGACGAGAAATAGAGAAAAAAATGCCCTGCAAATGCGGGGCATTTTTTTTGGTTCCTATCTAGATCAACACCATTGCTCCGTAAAGCAATTCTTTGAGTTACACCGGGGTATACCCGAAGTACAGCCGAAGTAAAGCCGAAGTAAAGCCGCATTAAAGCCGAAGTAATAACTTTTTAGAAAGCACATTTTATAAGTCTTTTCCTACTATTTTAACACATATCAGCCTATTACAGTGATGCAAAATCTTACCTGGCTCGTATGAACGATAAAGATTTTGAACGTCATGAGGAATGGAATTAGCGAAAGCATACAGTGCCGGTCGCCAACGCTAAATGCATGAATAGTTAACAAGGAACGTATGAACCTTCTTAGGTTGTAGTCTTTTCTTTATATTAAGCTATGTGTTTTTGACATCGCGGGCCTTATCATATGCTATTTAAAAGTTTGTTCTTAAGGAATGTTATTCTTTTATGATCTTGTCATGAAATACTGTACCATCGACGTGGCTATTAATAAAATACAATCCGGTAGACCATCCGCTAGTATCAATTTCGCCATTTAGAGTACCCGGTTCTATTCTTAAAATAGATTGTCCTGCTTGAGTGATCACCTCCATGAATTCTATCGGAACTTCATTTACAAATAAGAGGCGATCTTTGACAGGATTCGGATAAAACTGTAGTCGTTGTTCTGTAGCATTAGCAATACCAAGAATATCTTTATCGTACGAACCGGCCCATCCATATTGTGTGGTTGTGCCCGGTCGAATAATTCCTAAAGAAGTTGACAGCCCTGTATTTGTATTGATCACTCTGAGCTCTGAATCTCCAAGAGCCCCATTATACGCCGTATTCAGTAATTGATCGGTAGCATAATCGAATGTAAGTCCTTGTCCGAAATTAGCATCATAGCCAATAGGGCCTATTGCGCTGGTAATACCGGTAGCTACATCAATACCATACACGATATCATCATCAATGTCTATAGTGATGAGCGTATTAACACCGTCACTCCCCAGTGCAACAGGAACAATAAGTCCATTATTTCCGCCAATCATCTGGGCCTCCCAGGTTGTGGTATTAAGTTCTAACAAATGACTGCTGTCCACGCCATTCGTTGAAATGGCATATAGCTGACCGTTGGGAGCTCCTAAAAGTTCTATTCCAGTGATAATTTCATTTGGGGGAAGGTTCGAAACACTACCTTGAAGTGTATAGTTATTATTTTCGACTCCTCTTATATACACTTGATTAAGATTATCGATGATGACAGCGCTGTTAGGGGGAGTCCCTCGGACTATACCAGCCCCTTCGAACTCGGTAAGGGAAGAAGGGCCAAAGTTTTCCGGTAATGCGAGATCTTCAGGATCAATAGAAACTACTGAAACAGGCGTTACTGCCTGAGTTGCTCCCAAACGCCTCCGCAAAAGACTTTCGGTAACAGGTGTCTCACTATTTAAAGCAGCCTGATTTCTAATAAATTGTAATTCCTCGACAGTATAAACATCCATCACACTACCCATGTGATTCACTTTCATTCGATCCAATAATTCATCAAGGGTGTAATCTACCTGAGCCGTTGTAGTAACGCAAATCCCTAGTAGCATTCCCCATTTCACGATGTTGCTCCATTTCATATCTTGAGATTAATTGATTAGTAATCAACAAGATACAAAATTTTTAATGAATAGATATGTAACTGAAAACCGTACTTACGATTCACATCGATCCTTAAGCCTTTCTAAAGCTTTTGGCCAAGTAGTTTCAAAATAGCTTTTCCATTCCGCATTCGCATCCATTGTCACCTTAAGAAGCGTTGTATGGGGGCCTTCAGAAACAAAAGTATATTCCTCTCGTGCGCCGGCCCATTGTTCAATTTCAGGTCCTGTAGTGATCTCCTTTCCGTCCTGAACGATTCCCAGATGCTCAATACTAATAAACTCTTTGGGGCGCACTTCTCGAATACGGCTTACCATACCACCAACTCCTTGTTCCTCATCTTCGCCCAAAAACAGCATTTTCGAACCCGCTTCCCAGGTTCCTTTAAAATGCGAAGTAGGGTTGAAGGCTGCCGTCCAATGACGGAATCCGGCATCGCTTAGCATCGTTTGGTATACCGTTGCGACAGGTGCCTGAATATGAATATCAAAATGAAGTGTTTCCATAGGACTAAGATCTACTTGTTTTTGCTTTCAACATAGGTTTTAAATGAATTCAAAATCGCCTGCCAGCCGCTTCGTTGCAATTCTTTTGAATTCTCTTCTTCGGGATCGAAGGTTTCTTCCACCAAGACTCCGTCTTCCTTCGGAATAAACAATACGCGCACTCCTCTGCCGTCGTCCAGTGTAAAGGCGATACGTTCTTTTTCTTTGATCTCGGTATAGGTTCCTTCAAAATCAAAACCCACACTGCCGTCCTTGGCTTCCATACGATAGCTGAAGCGACCGTCTTCTTTGAGGTCGTTGGTAGCGCCTGGCGTATGCCAATCGGGTGATGCATGGTTCCATTGTGTAATGTGCTTAGGCGTCACCCAGCAGGTCCATACGAAATCCAGTGGCGCCTCCACCATGACCGATACTTTGATGCGATCTGATTCTTTCATAGATAGCTCCTTCAAAAAGATTTAGAATCCGTTTTTTCAGCATAAAAGTATAAAAAAAAGAGATTGAGCCATCCACAAAGTTACACTTGCAGCCACCCTCTAAATCCGCGTGCTGCATAGTAAGATTCTGCTCCGTTATGGTAGAAGAATACCCTTCCGAAGCGATAATCTCCAAAAAGTGCGCCTCCAAGCTTCCGGACGGTGTCCGGCGTCTTAATCCAACTGGAGGTCTTGGTGTCAAATTCACCCAGCGACTGCAAATGCCTGTATTGTTCCTCATCGAGCAATTGAATCCCCATGGCTTCTGCTGTATTCATGGCGTTCCCTTCGGGTTTGAATTTCTTTCGGGATTCCAGTGCTTTTTGATCGTAGCAGAGGCTTCTTCGATCTTTGGGACTCTCCTTTGCGCAATCGAAAAACGTATAGGTGTCTGTTTCCGAAGCATACTTCACCACATCGGGTTCACCTCCCGTGCGTTCCATTTCGTACAGCGACCACAATTTATTGGGTTGTACCTTCAGTTTTGATTGTAGCTTGTTCCAGTCCAATCCTGGATGGCGTTCCGGATGTTTGCTGAAACGTTCTTTAAGCGTCTTGAGAAGTGTTTCGGTTTGTACTTGTGTTAGTTCACTCATATCATGACATTCCACTCATTGTTTTTAATCGCTTTTCTACATTGCCCGTACCTAGGCAGAGCGTTTCTATTGCAGGTTTTACTGCCCGAGGTCTATCCTAAGGCTATCTTTTAACGACCTTCTTTGTCTGGATACCCGTTTCAGTGAATAGCTTCATCACATATATTCCTGAAGCGTATTTGGACAGGTCCATCGAAGTTACGTTACCTTCAAGCGTGACCAAATTCTCTCCGAGGGGGGAATACAGTTCAACTTTACGCAGCGGCTGTGCTGTTGCGGCTATGTAGATCTTGGAATCCGTTGGATTGGGATAAATTTCAGTGATCAATTCGTTTATTGGAGCTCCTAAGAGTTCGCAATTAAAATCCTGTTCCACTTTAGAGGCAGCAGGTGGGTTCACTAAAAGATCGTCTGTCAATAAAGGACAATAGCAGTCATTATCTTCTACATACAATTTGAGCCATGAGAGTGCAATTTTACCCACGGCGCCATTCCCGCCGTTGGGCGAATTAGCAACGGAGTGATTTCCGTTTGCCACTTCAAACAATAACTTATCGGTTGTATTTGGTGTAACATTGTAATGGATATCGGCGTGTTGGGCCGGAGGCGCTACCGTATCGGCTTCACCGCTAAAAATAAGCACCGGACTTCCATGATTCAATTGGGGGCTGGTAAGGTAAGGACACAAAGCAACCACACCAGCAATAGAATTGTCAAGCACGGCAGCTCTTTGCGCTCCGCCGCCACCCATCGACCAACCACTTACCGCCAGTTGGTCTAAGTTAAGGGCACCTTCCAAAGGAGATGCGGTTCTTACATTTTCTTGTCTAATGGTTTCTAGGGCATCCAAAAGTGCCAGCGCCCGTGCTTCGGGAAAATCGAAAGGAGAATTTGTACCTATAATTATCGCCACTATACCGTGGGACGCATAAAAAGGACCCCATTCTGCCACACTTGAGGGAGCAGCCGTGAATCCTGGGACGATCGCAATACTAGCAAAAGGCGGTGTAGCGTTCGTTGGATAATAGACGGTGGCACCGTTATAAGCGGGTCCGTTACGAATACCATCGGCTTCGGTAAGGGTAGCTACCTCGAAGGGTCCGGGATTGGTAAGGCTCTCGACCGTAACGCCATCACATTGTGCAAACAGTTGGTTCGAACTGAGCACTGAAGTGATGACCAACAGCAGTAAAATATAAATTTTCTTCATACGTACGAGTTGTAAACTATTAGGTTAGGAACAGCATTTTATGCATGACGCACTTGCTATTCCTGATAAATATATAACTTTTCGCTATTCTGTGAGCGGTACATATCCCACATTTAGCACCACAGCGTGGCTACTGCTCCTACTTCAAGGTCATAAAGGTCTTTTTCTTCCTTCCGTCATTCATCATGATAAAGGTGTCGGCCGCGTAGGTTCCATAAAACGGCAGATAGTATTCATTGCCTCTGTTATCTTGAATCTTGTTATAGGCTACTTGTCCGTCTACCGTATATTCAAAATCGTATAAGGAAGAAGATTCAAACCATCCCCGCGATACTTTGGTACGACCGTCGTCCTTTTCGGTAAGATTCTTTCCGGAGTTTAGAATGATGTGCAGCTGATCATCCTTCAAAAAGGCATTGTAGGAAGGGGAGGTGTCTCGCTTAAAAACACTTCGGCCCCAAGCAAGATCACCGTTAGCGGCAAACTTTAAGACCAAGATATCATCATAATGATAAACGGTTTGGTAATAGCCTCCCGTGGTTCCCGTGCGAACATATGTTGTGGTCTCATAGAATTCTTCAGCAATAAGATAAGTGCCTCCCTGACTGTCGGTAAGAACATAATCAACCTCGAAGTTCTTCAGTTCTTTTTTCTTGTCGTTCTTACGTTCGGCAGTGCGATAGCCGTAAAGATCCTCATATACCTGCTTTGGGAGCGGATGCGTTTTTTTGGTCGTTACTGAAAAGCTATTGGTGTCGATCACAAAGTCGCAGCCACCTTTCACCCGACTTGCATTCCGCTCTGAATAAAAGCCCAACAAGTGCAGTTTGTCGTTGGTTTGTGAAATGGTAAGGGACTGTATATGTTCGTCATCCAGTTTTACAATGAGCTCATCGGCTTTGTCCTTTGTGATCTTGTTCAGCACAAAAACATAGTTGGCGTCACCTTTGCTGTTCTTATTCGATCGGCCGTTGCGAAACAGTTTCCCTAAGGAGTATACAGCGGCATTGTCATCGATGAACAGATCGTTGTGTATGAACTCATGCTTTTCGTCTTCCTGATACGAACGTTCGTATTGCAGAGCTTCCGAAGCGGCATCAAAAACCCGAATGGTATATGAATTCTTGTTCTTACGAATATCGTCGGTTGCCACTGCAATATACTTGCCGTTTGGAGAGAGTGCGAAACCCGTTTTGTGGTTCTTTCGGGAACCAAACAGACTTTGTTTCTTCTCGACGGTGGTAGTGAAAAGGGTGGTTTTGGTGTGCGTCCCCGTGGCAATATCGAGGGTATGACAGTAGATGATGCGTTCGTCCTTCTCCGGTGCATAGACGGTAAAAAGTTTTAATTGATCTTTGTAGAACAGGTCGCCTACATAGGTTTCATCTTTATCGCTTTCCACCACTTTGGAAACTGTTTTAATGAGGTTTGCATCAAAAATATCGAACAAGAGGTCCCGCTTTGCATTTCGAACGATGGCGGTCTTCCCCGAAGATGTAGTATGTATGGTCAAGACCTCTGTAGACTTGACCTCGTCCTTGTATTCGGCGCTTTCGCTTACGTTGAGGTTCGTTGTGGATTGGGCAATGATCACGCCGGAAAGCGCGAGGAAACAAAGGAGTAGTATTTTTTTCATACGGTGTTAGGGTGTTGAAGGTTATTTGATTATTACGTGATTATTAGGTTTATCTATATTCATCTGTTCTTCTACAGTTGAACGGACGTAGGATTCGCCGGTACATAGTTGCTGAATGTTTTAGCGCAGCCATTTATTTTGAATTGTTTTCAATGAAGGTAGTAAGTTGCGTGATCCAATCACGGTCCGGTGCCAAAACAATTTCGGGTTTGACGCCCTGAGATTCGATAGGGAGGTAGGCTGAATGTTTCTTAGACGTGAGTACTGCCACAAAATGACCACAAGGTAGGGTATAATTATCTCCTTTCAATTCGTAGGCCGCCGTGCCGTTGGTCCTTTGGCCCACAAGGGTTGTAGCATCGAATTTACTTAATTTATACGCAAACTGCTCGGCATTGCTTATGGTACGGTGATTGGTCAAGACATAGATCTTATTTTGTTTTGCATAGCCTTTTAGGATCTTATAGAGGATATCCGAATTACGGTCGCCACCACCTCCGTTGTTTCGTAAGTCGACAATGAGATGTTCCTTGGTTAAGGTTCCGTCTAAGGACGCATAGAATGTTTCGGCATCGGACAAGGTGGGGTACCAAGCATTGAAACTTCCGATCATAAGATACGTTATGTTTTCTGAAAGTTCTTCGCGATGATAGGTATTCGTATAAGGTACTTCGGAAGCAAAGTTCGCATTGATCGCGTCTTTTCTGAAACCCATAAAGTAGAAAACACCCTGTTCGATCCTTTCGGTGTAAGCGATCAGTCTTTTTGAAGCAAGGTCACCACCAACACTTAGCAAATATTCATTTCCAAAGGGAATAAGCGTATACATCACCGTACCCGGTTCCCACAGTTCTGTTTCAGAATTTAAGACCACAGCCGTATATTTGGTATCGCTATTGTGCTTATACACCCCGAGGGTCACATAGCCTTCTTTTTTGTACACCCCTTCTACAGCTTCAATGGGCGTCGACTGTAAGGCAGTTCTTAAACTGTCCAGATTGATGTTTGGTCTGGGGAAGGCGTTAAAAAGTTTTGAGTTCTTGAATGTGGCATACGCATCGTTATTTGTTCGGACCTCTTCGGTAGCGCCTGGATCTATACTGTAGACCTTACTATGATTGTCATTTAAGCCCAATAGAAGCGTGTTGAGCAGCACATGGCAGTCGTAGCTTGTTGTAGTGTTTCTTGCTTCCTCCACGAGGCTGGTATATCCTGCTTCATAGCTATCTTTATTGACCTTATAAGCAGGTGTTTTGCGAACTTTATCATCCAAGAAGCTAAAATCCTCTGCACATTGACAGGGTTCATTCTGGGCGTTGGTGATGGTTATTGAAAGTAATACTAGTAAAATTGTTTTTTTCATGTGTAGATTCTTGTAAGCAGTTTTTATGAAGCTGTGTTAGTTATGTTCGCTTATTCAAATATCCTTGTCAGAAGTCTGAAATTCAAAAGCATGAATCCACTTATGATCATTATGAATATCGCAATCTTTTTTATATCATTCAATCCTCGTCCTTCTTTTAAGATAAATCGTCTAAAGTCTGTTGAAACAAGACTCAATAATGCGGTTAAGAATAAAAGACCAATCGCTGTTAATGCTCCGTTGCCTATTGGGAAACCTTCTCTATCTTCATAAAAGAAACGCAGAATGTCCATTAGAAAAAGGATGTTCCAACTAATTACGGCTCCAACAGCGAAACTTTTTTTTATCGGATTTCCGCCTTGAGCTTGTTTATCTTTAATCATTCTGTCAATTTGCTCAATGGAAGAATTCTCATTGCTTAAAAATCCGGTTTCTTGAATTTGAAGAAAGACCGAATTTGGATCTTTAAAAGTCCAAAAGATCACATGATCCTGATATGTTGAGACCTTATGGTTGATCTTTATACCTTGTCCGATTATTGGAACCATTGTATAAGGCTCGATCGAAATAACGTCGGAAGGTTTAAAAGTGAGATGACTGATGATGGAAGCGTTTATTTCCATTCTGTCTTTACTCACTTTCAGGGTAGCAAAAGGGAACGTAGCATTTGCGTTTCCAACTCTTGCACCGCCTGTTAATTTGAACTCATTCATGTATCGATAGATTCTTTCGGTATATGACCCATAATCATTCATTAATTAGTTCCCGGTTCTAAATGCTATTAGATAGGGTTTTAAAGGAATGCTTTCTTCAGTTCTAAAGTTGTTTGTAATATACAATTGATATTCTTTATTAGGTTCCAAAACAACGGGAATTGTCCAAGAACTGTTGTCATCTCCCCATCGTCTACCGTTTATAGTCCCTTTCGGGAAAGCGTCTTGTCCCAGCTCTCCGAAATCTACACCGGTATTATGTCCGTTCAAGGGTTGTGAGAAGGTTATGGTAATTTCGGTAATATTCGGACTCACATGGCTGCTATGGTTTTCGAATTGCATAATGCCTGTCACGACAGGACGTCTGTTTTCAAAGGTTTGATATAAGGTGTCCAATGGTTGTGAAAAATAACCGGATTTTCTTACGAATGCTTCAATTTCTGCTTCATTGGTATAATCCAATTCGATCATTTTTCGAATGGCAGCTTTTTTGTCTTCAGCTTGTTCGTAGTAGCGTTCACATATTTGATATCCCACAGCATATCCCAAGTCTCTCATGCCAAATTCGTTTGGCGCATTTCCATCCAGCCATTTATATAGGTTATTATGATAGAACATTTCCGTTTCGAAAACCTCCCTCATCCTTTTAGCATTAGCCATACCATAGGCGATTTGGGGGTTTGGGGAGTTAATCTCAAGGGCCTTGGCGGCCACGAATTCGGCAACCCCTTCATAAAGGACTAATGACAAGATATTAAATACCCGCGGATTCTGTTGGGTATGCACATATTCATGGACGTTTAGAAACACCAGATGTTCTTTGGGATTTGTTGCAAAATGCGATCGCAGGTGCGAAAGATTATCTGGAAACTCGCGGGTTTCTGTGGCACTGTCTGCCAGTGAAATTTCAGCGCCTATAAGGACCAGACTATCAATGGTGGTTCCTCCCGTTCTAAAAGCGCCTATTGTAAAGTAGATCTTTGCCGGTTTTAATTGAGGGTAGACCCCTCTTAATTTTTCTATACCGTTCTCTAGGTCCGAACTTACTTTGTCTGCTAGCAAGGTGTTCTCCCTAATAGAGGTCCAGAATTTCGGATAATTATTGATCGCATATACATATTCTTGAGGGGTAT
The DNA here is from genome assembly GCF_963972995.1 of uncultured Altibacter sp. Lineage (NCBI taxonomy): Bacteria > Pseudomonadati > Bacteroidota > Flavobacteriia > Flavobacteriales > Flavobacteriaceae > Altibacter > uncultured Altibacter sp. Next base: position 2,460 of record NZ_CAXAXI010000020.1, on the reverse strand, counting down.
AGTTTCTTGCCTGGATAATACCCTTGAGTCCTGCGGTTGCTTTCTGAAGATAAAGGCTATCGAGGAATTGGAACTGCAAGGTGGAATCTTGGGTAGAAACAATCTTGTCATACGCTTCCCAAAAGTTTGTAATATCGGCTGTAATGACGTTTCGGTTCACGTTTATTTGGGGCTTGCACTGTGAAAGTAGCAGTACTGTAACCAGCAGCATAAAAGTTTGTTTCATCCTATAATTGTGAATTTTTGTTTCCTTCGCATAATTTATTTGAACCTACAGCATATAAAAAACCCGACACCTGCCATTGAGGAACAGCTGGAAGTCGGGGAGGAGTTTAAAGATAGTATTTTTTGTGAATGGAGAATACTAAAAACAGACATTTATAGACAAAAAGCGTTATGCATTTGTGCCATGCATACTTTTATTCATGCAATATTTCTTTCCATTTGTCAGATTCTGCAAAGGCTTTAATGCTGTCATTTCTCTTTTCTAGTAACTTGGTAATGTATTTTGTAAGAAATAATCGGTCAACGATTTTTCCTACCATTCCAAAAGGCGATGTGTATTCAAAAAAATCAGTCATCAATGTGCCGCCCTTCACAGTTTCAAAATGATGCTCGTGCCGAAATTCTTTAAAGGCTCCTTTTTGCATTTCATCCACAAAGTAGTTTGGCCGATCGTATGCTGTAATTTTGGAAGTCAGGTTTTGATAGATGCCTAAATGTTTAGCGCGCCAAGTAACACTTTCGTTTAATCCGATGAGTCCGGTTGTCTTACCTGCTATTGCCGTTTCGTTCGTGTGCGCCGTAGACAAGGTATGAAAGTCAACGCTGCGAGAAAGGTCGAAAACGATTTCTTTGGTAGCTTTAATTTCAGTCCGGAGTGTAATTTTCGGCATAATATCTATTACTCTGTATGGTACCGCTCTTGAATGTCGTGTCGTGGTGCCTTAGATAAAAGTAATTAAAATTCAATTAGGGAGTGTTGGTTGTTACCTCAGTTCTTTGTTGGCACCAGTTTTATTCTTTTTAAAGATCAATGAAATCAAATATATAATCAAAATCGATATAGATCCTATTCCTATTCCATAACTCAATCGCCAGAACCAAATCATAGCAGTTTGTCCACCTTGAAAAGTATCTTTCTCCGAAAAATTAAAAGATAGGTTTCCGGCAAGTAAATACGAAATGGGAACCCATAGAATTCCCAGTACGATTATTATTTTTAAAAAACCACTCAAAATTCTATTCAGTTTAGTTGTTGGATTCCTGAATTCTCGACATCCTATAAAAATTGTAAGAGGTAATGAAATCATTCCGAGCCATGTTATAAAAGTTCCCAAGGGAATCGTATGGAATTCATCCAAAGGTAAGGTCAATAAGGGAGATCCTGTCACTAAAAGTATAATTGAACTTATAGTCACAATCAAAAAGATATAGAACCAAATATTAATTCTTTTCATCAAAAATTATTGCCAACGGTTTTGTGTATGGGTTCGTGCGGATTTTAACCGAGCGCTTTGCGATCGGATGAGCCGTTTACGGCGAAAAATCCGCTGGAAAAGAAAGCGCGACGGTTACCAAGCGCAAAGTTTTCCACGAATCGTTAAAGTTTAAAAGTAAGAAAAATTTCTGGTTAGTATTTACTACCTCATCACCTTTACACGTGTAATGCTCATTGTGGCCCGTTGGTTAATCGAATAGCCTTTCCTACAAAACCAACAAACGTGTAACTGAAAATTCGTACCATGAAACCGCGCAGTGAAGCGTTATGTAGAACCATTGGCAAAAATTTCAAGAAAGTGATTACTATTTCTTTTTTTGAATAGCAACCTAAACGAAAGAGAGAGATAGTTCACGAGATCAAAACACATTTTCCTGTTTTATAATTGACTATATTTAGTAGTACTTATAAATACATCAATACCTGTTCAATGTTTAATGCTTTTATTTCTTATTCACACGCAGCTGATGGAAAACTTGCTCCAGCATTACAAATCGCCCTAGAAAAGATTGCCAAACCTTGGTACAAACTTCGAAATCTTAACATCTTTAGGGATGAATCCAGTTTGTCAGCCTCACCTCATTTATGGACCAATATTCAAACGGCATTGGATAATTCGGAGTATTTAGTTTATATGGCGTCTCCAGAATCGGCCAATTCTAAATGGGTCATCAAAGAAATTGAGTATTGGTTAGAACTCAAACCTTTGGACCATATTCTTATTGTGCTGACCGAAGGAGAGATTACATGGTCTGTTCAAGACGAATCCATTAACCAACCCAATCAGACTTCGTTACCCGAAATACTGACCAACAGATTAAAAGAGGATCCATTTTATATTGATTTACGAGCGGCAAAATCTCAAGAAGATATTTCATTAAACAACCCCTTGTTTAGAAAAGAAGTTTTGAAACTGGCTGCTCACCTACATGGCAAGGCACCCAAGGATATGGCAGGGG
>NZ_CAXAXI010000019.1:0-56216 GCF_963972995.1 uncultured Altibacter sp. | reverse complement strand
TTTGAAGTCTTGACCGCAAACCGCAGTTATGTGCTTTTTACCCTTAGAGCACAGAAGGACATGATGAAACATGTGTCACAGTTAAAAGGATTGCGTACGCGCATAAAAGGATTTGCCGCCGGACTTATTGCCGAAAGGAATGATGAAAAGCAGCTCAAGCTTTTAAAGAACCCGGTCCCTGTTTTTTCTGAAGGCGCTTGGATCCAAACACTCTTCTTGCTAAAATACTGGATGGACGATAACTCCCCAAAATTTGAAAGAACCGATATTGTGATCGAAAAATCGGTACGGGCTATTTTCGATGTTTTCGATACTACGCCATTAGAGAGTGTGATCGATTTCGGGAAGTATTTGTGGAAAGAACGAATGACGTAAGGATGAAAACAATAGACTCAATACCAACCAACAAGATCCAACGCGCTTCCAAACTCGTCAGCACCGGCGTAAAAGTAGGAGGGAACTATTTAAAATATTACGGGGAGAAGATCATCAATCCCGAACTAAGCAGAGATAAACTTAATGAAAGCAATGCCGAAGATATCTATGACGGACTGAAAAGTTTAAAAGGAAGTGCGCTAAAAGTAGCGCAGATGCTCAGCATGGAAAAAAACATCATGCCAAAGGCGTACGTAGAAAAATTCTCATTGGCACAGTTTCAAGTACCGCCGTTATCGGCTCCTTTAGTTCGTAAAACCTTTATATCCTATTTTGGTGCGGCTCCGGAAGTCTTGTATGATAGTTTCGATGCGGTTTCTGTGGCAGCTGCCAGTATCGGACAAGTCCATAAAGCGACCAAAGACGGTAAGGAACTTGCCGTTAAGATCCAATATCCCGGCGTAGCAGACAGTATTAGCAGTGATCTCGCTTTGGTAAAGCCCGTAGCCGTTAAGATGTTCAATTTGAAAGGGAAGGATTCCGAAAAATATTTCAAGGAAATTGAAGGAAAGCTTTTAGAAGAGACTGATTATCTGTTGGAAGTGCAACAAAGCAAGGAAATCACTCAGGCCTGCGGTGCAATACCCAACCTAAAATTTCCCACGTACTATGAAGAGATGTCGGGTGAGCGCATTATTACTATGGATTGGATGCGTGGTGAGCACCTTTCAGAATTTACCAAACGCAATACACAAAAGGACGTTGCAAACAAGGTGGGGCAAGCCTTATGGGATTTCTATATGTTTCAAATGCACGTACTTAAAAAGGTACATGCCGATCCACATCCTGGAAATTTCTTAGTGGATACCAATCATAATTTGATCGCTATCGATTTCGGTTGCATTAAACAAGTGCCGGAATCCTTTTACGTGCCTTATTTTGAATTGGCCGCGCCCGAGAATATTAACAATCCCGAGATCTTTCTTGAAAAAATGTACCAGCTAGAGATATTGAAGGAAGCTGATACGCCGGAAGAGGTAAAATTCTTTTCTGAATTGTTCCATGAATTGTTGAGTCTTTTCACATTACCGTTTCACGGAGAAAATTTCGATTTTTCAGACACCGAATTCTTCGGAAGGATCGCAACGCTTAGCGATAAATATTCAAAAGATACCACCTTGCGAAAGATGAACGGGAATCGCGGATCAAAACATTTCTTATATATCAATCGAACGTTTTTCGGGCTGTATAACTTATTGCACGATCTGGGAGCAAAGATTCAAGTAAATAACTACAAGTCATTTATTTAAGAAAACTTTAACGCACAGTGTTTAATTAAAAGTATAAAATATTAAACAAAAAGATGTATATTTACAGTATAAATCGTGGGATAATAGAATTAGCTATGAAAAAGTAAATTGTGTCTATTATTTTATTGGTTAGGTTGTTAGAGAAGGGGAGCGTTCACGCTCTTCTTTTTTTATTTCTTGATCTCTTCCGAAACGTTCAAATTATTTTTGTCCCGATTCTTTACGTAGGTTTCCAACCACGTATCCTGTTCCCATAGCAAATGAAGTATGCTTTCTTTGGCTCTATACCCGTGACTCTCTTTTGGCAGCATCACCAAACGAGCCGGTGCTCCCAACCCTTTTAGAGCATTGAAATACCGTTCACTTTGCAATGGATACGTTCCCGAATTATTATCGGCTTCTCCATGAATAAGGAGCAAGGGTGTTTTCATCTTATCGGCGTGCATAAACGGAGACATAGTGTAATAGGTTTCCGGAGAATCCCAATAACTGCGCTCCTCACTTTGAAAACCAAATGGTGTTAAGGTACGGTTGTAAGCACCGCTTCGTGCGATCCCGGCAGCGAAAAGATCGCTGTGACTCAGCAAATTGGCAACCATAAAAGCACCATAGCTGTGTCCGCCAACGCCTACGCGATTTCGGTCTATGTACCCCATTTTGTCCACGGCATCAATAGCAGCTTCGGCGTTGGCTACCAATTGGGTCCTAAACGTATCGTTGGGTTCTTCATCACCTTCCCCTACAATGGGAAATGCGGCATCGTCCAAAACCACATAGCCTCGCGTTACCCAATAAATAGGACTTCCATAATAAGGATATATAAACTCATTGGGATTGGTCGTATTTTGCGAAGCACTGCTCTTGTCTTTAAATTCTCTGGGATACGCCCATAAGATCATAGGCTTCTTTTCTTTTTTAGCCATATCATATCCAACAGGGAGGTACAGAGTACCTTCCAACTCCAACCCGTCATCGCGCTTATATGTGATCACTTCTTTATGTACATTGGCCAAGCTTTTATAAGGGTTCTCAAAATCTGTAACAGGTGTTAAACTATTTTTCTTGTAAATGTTTCTGAAATAATAGTTTGGATATTCATTAGGTGACTCGATGCGCACCAACAATTTCCCTTTCTTCATGTCGACCGCACTTCGAAGGGATTCTTTTTTATCTGTATAAGGAGATTGGTACAGTCGTTTAATTTCTTGGGTCTTTAAGTTGAAGGCATCCACAAACGGAAACTGACCCTTTTCAGAAAATCCTTCGCCCATTAAAAAGGCTTCCCCATCTATAATCTCTAAGACATCGCGCTTATATTCGTTTTGCGTCATGACAAAATTACCCGGATCGCTGTATTGATCCTGATAATTTCTATCCGAAATAATAATAGGGGCAGTTGTTGTATTGGAAGGGTTGAACAAATAACTTTTGGTATTACGGTCGTTCCACCAATAGTCGTATCCAATCGCTGTTTCATCATTCCCCCAAGAAATCCCTGAAAAACGGTTTATGGTCTTAAAGATTTCACGTCCTTTTCCCGTAAACGGTGCTGTCATCTCATAGACAACATCTCTGTAAGGGACTGAAGTTTCGGGATCTCCGCCGTCCATAGCTTCAACCCAATACAGTGTGGCCGGTTTGTCGGCTCGCCAGCTCATATTTCTTTTTCCGGTACGGGTAGCCATGAATCCTTTGGGCCGTACTTCGTCCAAAGGTACATCGTTGACCTTTGTTACCAGATTTCCCGAAGTGTCGTAAAGCAATTCTTCATAGGGAAAACGATAATAGGGAACGAGATATGAAAACGGACGTTTTATTTTCGAGATGAGAACGTACTTGCCATCAGGAGAAAAACTAATGCTACTATACATCCCGGCCGGTAAGAAGGGAGTCGAATTGCCTTCCAAAGAAACTTTGGTCAGTTCTGAAAGTGCCAATTGTTCAAAATTTGCCTCATCGTTTGGATTCTTTAGAAGATCCTGATAGGTCCGGTTCTGCGCCTTCTCACCACTACTCACAGAAATGGTAGGTCCTTCCGGAACGGCTTCAGCTGTATTAATTAATTCCTTTTTATTTTTCGGAAGCATTTTTACAAGCAATGAGCGGTTGTCTTTAAACCAATTGATGGGATCTCCCATGTTAGCGTTCACGGTCGCTTCTGTAAGTCGTTTAGCTGAAGCATTCTCAATATCCAAAACCCACACTTCCACACCAGTCGCTGTTGTGTGTAAAAATGCGATCTTCTTCTGGTCGGGTGACCAATTAAAATAAGAAAAACGCCCGTTTTCCGGTAAGCCCGAAACCTTTCGGGAATTGGGAGCAATGGCTTTCTTCACTTCCATAGTGTTGTAGTAATTCGTCCGGCTGCCAATGTTTGTCTTCGGATTAATACGTAAGCCCGCAAGGCGCATTTCAGTTTCAGAAAGTTCGGCAATGCTTTTATAGGCATCGCGGTAAAGTAATACCACATTTTCACCATCGTTATCCATTAAAACGGAAGGGGCAAGCGGTGCGTCGACCAATTCCAGTATTTCTTTAGGGGGTTTTTGATAGCCTGTTTTTTCTTGTGCAGATACAGGAACAATACATAGGAAAAGGACGAGCAGGACAGTGAATTTTTGCATACGATGAAATTTTTTCAAAAGATACTCAAAATATAGCATCGAAGCAATGGGTTTGTTATGCATGCATATTTATTCATAGGGAAAAGTGACACTTCATTTTGGGCGAATAAGTATCTTGCTACTCTGTTTTAACTTCAGTGTATGTATATTTCAAAAATTACGGGCTTAGGATCCTATGTCCCCGAAAATGTTGTCACAAACGACGACCTTTCAAAAGTAATGGATACGAACGATGCGTGGATACAAGAACGTACCGGTATCAAAGAACGACGACACATAAAAAAAGGAGATGGCAACTCTACGTCTGTTATGGGCGTTAAGGCTGCTAAGATCGCGTTATCAAGAGCATCTTTAGGACCTAAGGATATCGATATGATCATTTTTGCGACCTTAAGTCCTGATATGTACTTTCCGGGAGGCGGCGTGCAAGTACAAGAGGCGTTAGACATGCGAACCGTTCCTGCGCTTGACGTTCGCAACCAATGCAGTGGTTTTGTCTATGCACTTTCTGTTGCCGATCAGTTCATTAAGACGGGTATGTATAAACATGTACTTGTAATTGGTAGTGAAAATCACAGTGGCGGCCTCGATTTTACAACGCGCGGCAGGGGTGTATCCGTTATTTTTGGTGATGGGGCCGGTGCTGCGGTCGTGTCTCGCAATGAAACAGGCAAAGGAGGTATTCTTTCTACACACCTGCATAGTGAGGGAAAACATAAAGATGAGTTGTCGCTGCAAGGGCCCAGCACCCAATATTGGGTTCCTGAGATCATTGAGAAGAACCCTCAAGAAGATATTCCGTACTATCCTTATATGAATGGTACTTTTGTGTTTAAACATGCGGTGGTTCGTTTTTCTGAAGTCATCAAAGAAGGACTGGAAGCCAATAAACTATCTGTGAGTGATATCGACATGTTGATTCCGCATCAAGCAAATTTGCGTATTTCTCAATTTATTCAGGAAAAATTCAAACTGCCCAATGAAAAAGTATTCAATAACATTCAAAAATACGGAAACACTACGGCGGCTTCTATTCCTATTGCGCTTACAGAAGCATGGGAGGAAGGTAAGATCAAAGAGGGAGATTTGGTCGTCCTGGCGGCTTTTGGCAGTGGTTTTACATGGGGAAGCGCCATTATGAGATGGTAATGAATGATCTTGTATATAAAAAGGGAAAGCCTTCTGATGATCAGAAGGCTTTTTTCACCTAATAGGTTTAAAATTTTAGAAGGCTAATTCAAATAAATTATAAATGAGTATTAGGTTTATATATATAGACTAAAAAAGTGTGCCAAACGTTGCATGAGGGATGCTACTTTAACGTAATAATAACATTCTAGAAGATCCCGCCGCCTCCGTCTTTTTCACGATCATCACGGTTCTTTCTCGCTTTAGCACGGTATTTACCACCTCCAAATCGGTAATTGAGCCCCACAAATACGGTATTGCTTTCCCAATTAAATTCAACCGACTGACGATAGGGTAGCTCGCCATCGCCGGCGAATCGCATGGTATCGAATATATCGTTATAATTTATGCTGAATGTTCCTTGGCCATCCCAAAGACTATAGCGTGCACCAATGTTTACGAAGTACATGGGGTCGACATCAAACTGAAGGTTTCTTCCCCTTCCGCGATAAAATCCAAAGGCAGACAGCGTCAATTTCTCTGTGACACTAAAATTATTGAACATTCTAAAGTTCCAGGCCATGTTATCTACTTCATACGATTCTCTAACAATATCGTCTACCGTAGGATTATCGTCTTGAATGAGCCGTTCTGCAATGCCGGTCTGTGTTTGATTGTACAGATCAAAACTTGTATTGAAATTCCACCATTTAGTAGGTCGGTAGTTGCTGCTAATTTCAATTCCGTATGCCGATGTGGAATCAAAGTTATCGTAGGTAAGAATTACCTTATTCAAGTCGGTGCGGTCTATGAACAAAGCTCGGTTGATCTCATCCTCGATCGCTCTGTAAAACACACCTCCCGTGATACTTCCCTTTTCGAGACTGCGCGTATAATTTGCTTCCATAGAGTTGGTAAACTGGGGTTGTAAGCTCGTATTACCAAATGAAGATATCAATGGGGTGCTCCATTCTCTAATTGGGTTTACTTGTTCCAGCCCCGGACGATCCACTCGTCTGCTGTAACTTACTTGAAACTGATTTTTTTCGGTGGGGGTGTAGGTAACATAGGCAGAGGGATACACTTGTATATAATCGTTGGTGAAAGAGCGCACCGCGTTCGTGTCTGCCAGTACCTTTACTGTTTCTAACCGGGCACCTACTTGATAGGACCACTTTTCGAAACTTTTTCCGTAGGTAGCATAGGCCGAATAGATGTCTCTGGAAAAATCGAAATTCGTATCGGGCGTGTCCACTAGATTTCCTTGAGCATTAAAGGTTTGTCCGGTAGATCGATATTCGATGTTGGTTTCAAATAAACGCGCTTCCAAACCTACTTCCAATTTTGAACTTTCTGAAAGCGGATTGATATAATCCAAGTTCACCGTAAGTTGATCTCTTTCGGTATCAACGAAATCAATGTAATTATCAATAGGAGAAGCTCCGGCGAACATGAACCGAGCGATCTCGTCATTGGTAAAAGTGTTATAATCTGCTTCCAGCTCAATATTATGGCCCTCCTTGGCAAAATCCAATTTGTAATCGAAATTATATTGTGAAGAACGGTTGTCGTTATCACTAAGAAAGTCTTGTGTCTGGTTACGTTCCGGTGAATTAAAATAGATAATATCGGTCACGCCCAGTGTGCTGCCGTCAAAGAAGTTCTGGTTAGTAAAAAAAGACAAGGTGTTCTTTTCATTGAGATAGAAATCGACGCCGGTCTTTACCAGATTGGATTTTCCGCTGTCCAAAAATTCAAAGAATTGTCTGTTGTTCTCATCCGGACGGGAGATGGTTCCGAAGTTTTCATTTTTAGACACATTATTACTGAAGTTTCCGTAAAAGTTAAATTTGCCATTTCGGTAATTCGCATTGAAGGCACTGTTGAATTTTGCCTGCTCTTCATACGTAAGTCCAACACTAAGATCACCGTTAAATCCGATGTTTACATTTTTATGAAGAATGATATTAATGATACCACTCATTCCTTCAGGATTGTATTTTGCCGAAGGATTTGTAATGAGTTCAATCTGTTTGATCGAATTTGAAGGAATTTGCTTTAACAGCTGTGCGACGGGTACATTGGATAGTTTCCCATCTACCATGACACGTACGTTTTCATTTCCACGCAGCGAAATGTTCCCGGTCTGTTGGTCGACGTTTACAGAGGGAAGATTGTTCATAATGTCCGAAGCCGTAGGGCCCGATGTGGTAAGATCTTTTCCCACATTAATAACCTTTCTGTCCAGTTTCTGCTCGATGGTAGATCGTTCGGCAACAATAGACACTTCGTCTAAAGCAGCGACATTTTCTTCCAAAACAATGGTACCCATGTCCACCGTTCGGTTTTGACGGGTAATAGTAACTTGTGTCTCTACTGTATTGTAACCAATAAATTGAATGGAGACAAGACTTTTACCTTCGGGTATGTCTTCTATGGTGAAGACACCGCTGTCGTCTGTTACGCCTCCTGTAACAATAGCACCCTCCAATGTTTTGATCGCTACGGTTACATACGGTAGGGGTTGTTGCAAGGTTTTGTCGATCACTTTTCCTGTGATCTTTCCGGGACGTTCTGTAGTGGGGTCATTGAATGCAGAAATAGTTATGCTACAAATGAGCATAAGCAGTAAAAATAACTGTTTCATTTTTTGATTGATTTGTCCTCAATTTTCTTTGAGAATTCGTTAATTGATTGATTGATAGATGTAGTTTTTAAAACTTGCTACCTTGCATAACATATAATTAATGTCGAGAAAGGCGTAAAAATTAAAAACTATCTATAAGACGTTCTATGAAGAATGTTGTTACACTGTTTTTTGATTTTAACAAAAAAAACAAGCCCGAAGTCTAGAACCTCGGGCTTGTAACTCTACTGCTCTTATTAACACTAACCATCAACGTAAAAATTTTCGCAGTAAAGCGAGAAATATTTCTACCATATAGACGAAGGCTGTCTCTAAATGTTACACCCCTTTTCATTTTTAACGAAGTTTTGTGAATTCATCACCTTGAGACATTGTATTTTTCAAAAAAAGAAGTTATGAAACACACACTTGTACTCGGCGCCAGTCTCAATCCGTCACGCTATTCCAATTTGGCAATTCATAGGTTGGTGTCGCATGGGCATACGGTGAAAGCAGTCGGTCTGAAAGAGGGTGAAGTAGCGGGTGTTTCGATTACGACGCAAAAAGAAGCTTTTGAAGGCATCGACACTGTTACGTTGTACCTTAATCCTAAACGTCAAGAAGAATACTACAATTATATTCTTTCTTTAGCTCCTAAGCGTGTCATCTTCAATCCCGGTACAGAAAATCAAGAATTCTATACGCTGCTTCGGCGTAACGGGATCGAAGTGGAGGTTGCTTGTACTTTAGTGCTTTTGGGAACGAATCAATATTAGTCCTAAAAAGGTAAGCGCACCGTTCAGAATAAGGATAAAGAATAAGAATTCAAATTGAAACCACAAGTTGCTGTAATGATCGATCGCATATCCTAATACAGGTGCGGCAATCGCGACCCAAGGGACCCACTTGTCTTTTACATTCCACTTTGTAAACAACCCGAATGCATACAGACCAAGTAAGGGACCATAGGTATATCCTGCAAAAACGAAGAGTTTGGCGATTACCGAAGCATCTGCGATCACGTATTTAAAAATGATGATCACCGCGATCAGCACCAAAGATATTAGTATGTGGATTCTTTTCCGGATCATTACCTGCTTCGCTTTTTCATATCTTTTCTCAATCTCGAGAATATCAATGCTAAAAGAGGTTGTCAAGGCGGTCAATGCACTGTCGGCACTCGAATAGGCAGCTGCAATGAGTCCCAAAATAAAACAGATTGCAATCCCAATGCCCAAACCGCTTTGCGTGGCTATGGTTGGGAATAGGGTGTCTCGCTGTGCATCGATCCCATTTTGTTGTGCATATACGGTTAGAAGTAACCCGAGTGCGAGAAAGATAAAATTTACGATAGTGAGGACAATGGTAAACCAAAACATATTCTTTTGAGCATCCTTGAGATTTCTACAGGTTAAATTCTTTTGCATCATATCCTGGTCCAGGCCGGTCATTACAATGGCAATAAAAGCACCGCTTATAAATTGCTTTACGAAGTGATCGCCGCTTTTCCAATCGTCAAAGAAAAAGATTTGAGACAAATCACTTTCTGCTATAAAACCAAAAATATTTCCTGCTGAAAGGCCCAAATTTTCAGAAATAAAATAGATAGCCACCCCTACGGCAACCAGCATAAACAGTGTTTGCAAGGTATCTGTCCAAACAATCGTTTTGATACCGCTCTTAAAGGTATACAACCAGATAAGAAGAATGGTGATGGTAACGGTTGCCCAAAAAGGAACATTCATGGCATTAAAGACCAATTCCTGAAGAACGATTGCGACAAGGTATAGTCGAAAACTAGCGCCAACGACCCGAGACAAAAGAAAGAAGGACGCCCCCGTTTTATAAGAAGCTGTACCAAAACGACCCTCCAAATACGTATAGATGGAAGTGAGGTTCAATCTGTAATACAACGGTAAAAGTACGGTTCCAATAACCGCGTAGCCCACAGTATACCCAAGGACCACTTGAAAATAACTAAATTTGGAAGCTTCTACCCAACCCGGTACCGAAATAAAGGTTACACCGCTCAACGAAGCCCCAATCATTCCAAAGGCTACCAAATACCAAGGGGACTGTTTGCTGGCTTTAAAAAAGTCCTCATTACTGCCTCCTTTATTGGTGAGGTGGGAAATACCCAATAAAACACCAAAATAGCCGAGAATAAGTAGGAGAATGTGTAATGGTTCCATAATTTTTAGGACTTAGATCGTATTATGTGTAAAAATACAAAGATTGAGTACCCCACAATTTTATTTTTTTAATACTTTTGAATCCCATTGAACGTTAACCACTTATCTGCTTTAAAATCACGCTATGAAATTTAAACTCTTACTTCTTTCTATTACTCTTATTTTTTCTTTTTCTGAAATTCAAGCACAAGACTATCTTGAAATGATCGATTCGGAAATGTATACCGTGCAAGAGATTGTCGCTGCCGCCGAAGCATATTTTGCCGATAAGGACAAAGGACGAGGCTCGGGTTACAAACAATTTAAACGTTGGGAATACAATGCGTTGCGACTTATGAACGATGCAGGATATGTGCCTGAGATCACACAGCGACTGGAGGAGCTGAAAGAATACAATAAATACCTCAATGAGACGGCACAGACTAGAATGCCTCTTAATGATAATTGGATTGAAAAAGGACCTGTAAATTGGAATGCTTCTACTTCGTGGAATCCCGGGGTGGGTCGAGTGACCGGAATCGCCGTAGATCCGTCCAACAACGATCATATCATTATTGGAGCCAATACGGGCGGTGTTTGGAGAACGATCGATGGAGGACAGAACTGGACTCCGCTAGGGGATACCTTTACCAACCTTAGGGTCTATTCGGTGGCCATGGATCCAACCGATTCGAACACCTACTTCTTTGGTTCGGTGAACGGACTTATTTTTAAATCTACAGATGCCGGCGGGACATGGAATTTGTTAGGAGATATAGGGAGTTCGGACGTGAATAAAATATTGATCCATCCTACAAATACCAACATTATGTACGCTACGGCTTCGTATTTTGGTATACGTAAATCTGTGGATGGAGGCCTTACGTGGTCTCAAGCTGTTTCAGACTCCAACGGATTCGATGTTGAGTTTAAGCCGGGCGATCCAAATACGGTATATGCTTCAGGAAGAGGATTTCATAAATCTACCGATGGCGGACAAACATTCACTACCGTTGGCGGTTTTACCAACGGGTATAAAATGATAGGTGTTTCCGCAGCCAACACAAACCGCGTATACGTAGTGGAAGAAAATTCAGGACGTTTTGGCGCCTTTTACAGTTCTAACGACGGTGGTGATACATTTACAGCGCTTAACCATGCCGGAAAGAACTTTTTCGGCTATAGTACAAGCGGAAGTGATAATAGTGGTCAAGCTCCCAGAGATATGGATGTTACCGTGAATCCGAACAATGCCGACGAAGTCCATATCGCCGGAATTCTCACATGGCGCTCTCTCAATGCGGGAACGACCTTTACATGTACCGCCGATTGGATCCCCAACGCAGCAGCCGGTGCCGGTATTGGATACTGCCATGCCGATGTAGATATTCTGGAATTTGTTGGTAATACACTCTATGTGGGCACAGATGGAGGCATCTTTAAAGCCAGCAATACTGGGAACTTGAATGCCAATTATTACGAAGATCTAACGGAAGGCATTGGAATCCGGCAGTTTTACAAGATTGGAATTTCACAAACTCAGGATGTCGTAGTCACCGGAGGATCTCAGGACAATGGAACCTCTTTCTATACCGAGGCGAACGGGTGGATCGATTGGCTAGGGGCCGACGGCATGGAAGGCTTTGTGGATAAGGATAATACCAATGTAATGTACGGCATGATACAAGGGGGTAGAATGTATCGTACCGATGACGGCGCTAATTCTATCTCCGACCTGCCCGAACCGGGTCCGGGTTCAGGAAACTGGGTCACGCCTTTTGAGCAGGACCCAACCGTCACCAATACAATTTATCTGGGATACGACCTTGTGTATAAATCCTTGAACAAAGGATTGAGTTGGTCTTCCATTTCGCAGAATTTTGGAAGCAATCTGGAACATTTAAAAATTGCTCCTTCAAACAATCAAATAATGTACGCCGCCGATAATGGTACCCTGTATCGTACCGAGGATGGCGGTGCCACGAATTGGGCAACCACCACTGCACCCGGAGGCGCTATCAACAGTATAGCCATTCATCCTGCCAATCCCATGAAGATCGCCGTGGCCACGACAAGTGCCAGCAAGGTGTTTGTTTCTGAAGACGGTGGAGAGACATGGCAGGATTACAAGAAGAATTTACCCAATTTTAGCGCACTCGCTATGGTGTGGCACGATAACGGGAGTGATGGTCTTTATGTGGGGATGGATTACGGGATTTATTATATAGATGCTAGTTTTAACGACTGGCAGCCCTTCTTTAATAATCTTCCAAATGTGATTATTAATGAACTGGAGATCAATACGGTTACCAATGAGATCTATGCTGCTTCCTACGGAAGAGGTCTTTGGGTGTCTCCGGTGGCAGATAATGTACTGGGCATTGAAACTGCTTCCATACTAGAGCGCAGTACAATCTATCCGAATCCGGCGAATAATGAGATTACAGTTTCTATACCTGAAGCTCTTGAAACAGATCTAAGGGTATTCGATGCCGGTGGGAAGTTAGTCCTATTCCAATCGAATGTGTGGGTAAACCGAAAGTATACGTTGGATGTATCGACGCTTCAAAGCGGACTTTACTTTATGCGAATCAATTCTGAAAGAGGAACGGTCACTAAGAAATTCATAAAAGAATAACAGTCCCTTTGGGTGCATAGAATGCTTCAGAAACAAACGTTTTCTGAAGCATTTTTTTTATCTTGCCTGCAATTATAAGCTATGGAATTCTCATCTAAATTATTGGAAAACGCTGTCTATGAAATGTCACAGCTTCCGGGCATCGGGAAGCGAACGGCACTTCGGTTGGTATTGCATTTATTAAAACAACCGCAGGACCAAACACGACGACTTTCGGGAAGTCTGTTACAAATGCGTGAATCCATTAATTTTTGTAAGAATTGCCATAACATAAGTGATGTGGTTCTCTGCGAAATTTGTTCAAATCCCAACAGAAACGAACGCTTGGTATGCGTGGTGGAGGACATTCGGGATGTAATGGCTATTGAAAATACCAGCCAATATCGAGGCCACTATCACGTATTGGGAGGAAAGATCTCTCCCATGGATGGTGTCGGTCCGGGGGAACTCAATATTAGTAGTTTGGTCGAAAAAGTAAAGACGGGTAGCATCGATGAACTTATCTTCGCCTTGAGTTCTACCATGGAGGGCGATACGACAAATTTTTTCATTTTTAAACAAGTGGAGCCTTACAATATTACGACCACTACGATTGCGCGTGGTATAGCAGTGGGAGACGAATTGGAATATGCAGATGAGGTCACCTTAGGACGCAGCATCGTTAACCGAATTCCGTTTGAATCGTCACTTAAAAGCTCATAGAATTTGAAGGTATCTGTCATTATTCTCAACTACAATGTTCGTTATTTTCTGGAACAATGCATACGCAGTGTTGAACGAGCCTTAGGCAGTATAGAAGGAGAAATCATTGTCATCGATAACAATTCGTCCGATGACAGTTGCGCCATGGTAAAACAACGTTTCCCTCATGTAATACTTATAGAGAATACAGAGAACGTAGGCTTCAGCAAAGCAAACAATCAAGCAGTCGCTGTAGCGCAGGGAGAGTACATCTGTATCTTAAACCCCGACACGGCTGTGGCGGAAGATACCTTTATCAATTCGCTGCACTATTCAGAAAACACAACGAACATAGGGGCATTGGGAGTTTATTTAATGGACGGCACAGGTCATTTCCTACCGGAAAGCAAGCGAAATGTACCAACACCCACGGCTTCATTGTTAAAACTCTTCGGAATTGGAAGCAGGTATTATGCGAAGCATCTTTCCGAAGAAGAGAAAGGCCGCGCCGCTATTTTGGTAGGAGCCTATATGTTTGTGAAACGAAGTATCTACAACGAGGTAGGAGGATTTGACGAGGATTATTTCATGTACGGTGAAGACATCGATCTTTCGTATAAGATCGAGAAAGCAGGTTATGAGAACCATTATTTGGGTACGACGGAAGTGTTGCATTACAAAGGAGAGAGTACGCAACGCGATGAGGTTTATTACGACAGGTTCTACGGTGCCATGCAAATCTTTTATAAAAAACATTTTAAACCCAATCCGCTCTACAACTTCTTGATGAATCTAGGTGTCGGCGTCTTTAAACGAACGCGTCGCTCAAATGGAAAGCGCAGAAGCAGTATGCAACCGGACCGCGCCTATGTATTCACCGAGAATTTGTATCTGCTGAAAGGACTTTCAGAAAAACTGGACCTGCCATTGAAATCGGCTTCAAAAGCCATCTTTCAGGAAGAGAATTTTAGCAATTCCATGCTTATTTTCGATGCAGAATATATGCAATACTCCCAGATTTTCGGCATTATGAAACGTTTTAAGAATAATAACAACCAGTTTCGAATCCACCCTCCTAAAAGTCAGTTCATCATTGGTAGCGATCAAAGTGATGAAAAAGGAAGTGTCATTGTTTTTTAAGAAAATTGAAAGGAGATATCATCGAATTTTAACTAATTTTGCACCTTCATAGCGCAACAAGCGGAAATAACATTTAACAATATTTGCAAGACTCTTTACCATGGCAAAATTTGAATTGAAACTACCAAAGATGGGCGAAAGTGTCGCTGAAGCTACAGTGACGAATTGGCTTAAAGAAGTGGGAGAAACTATTGAAGCAGATGAAGCTGTCCTTGAGATCGCTACCGATAAGGTGGATAGTGAAGTGCCCAGCGAGGTACATGGCGTTTTGGTAGAAAAGTTGTTCAATGTTGACGATGTAGTGCAAGTAGGACAAACGATTGCTATTATTGAGACTGAAGCCAACGGTGAGCTTGCAGCAAGTACTGCAAATGAGGCTGTAAAAGAAGAAAAACCCGCACGCGAAATGGTTGCCGCTGTTGAAAAACAAGTGGAGACTGCTAAAGAAACCACACAGCCTTCCATTGAGAGTTCCGGCGATCGTTTTTATTCTCCATTGGTGAAGAATATGGCTGCGGCTGAAAATATCTCCCAAACTGAGTTGGATGGGATCAAGGGAACAGGGAAAGACGGCAGAGTGACCAAGAACGATATGCTATCGTATATCGATAATCGCACTTCCAAAGCGTCACAACCCCAAACCGTGGTCGAAGCAAAGAATCCGGCGACGGCGCAAGCTTCTGCCGGTGCTGCACCTGCAAAACAAAAGGCACCCCTGTCTGTAAACAGTGGTGACGAGATCATAGAAATGACGCGTATGGGGAAACTCATTGCGCACCATATGGTGGAAAGCGTACAAACCTCCGCACACGTGCAATCCTTTATTGAAGCCGATGTGACCAATATTTGGAACTGGCGAAATAAGAAGAAGGATGCGTTCCAAAAGCGAGAAGGTGAGAACCTTACCTTTACTCCTATTTTCATGGAAGCCGTGGCAAAAGCGCTTAAAGATTTTCCTATGATGAATATTTCCGTGGATGGAGACAGAATCATAAAACGCAAGAACATCAATCTGGGAATGGCAGCAGCTTTGGGTGACGGGAATTTGATCGTTCCTGTAATAAAAAATGCCGATCAGTTGAATTTGGTAGGAATGAGTAAAGCGGTGAACGATCTGGCGAACCGGGCCCGATTAAACCAGCTGAAACCCGATGAGATCCAAGGCGGAACCTATACGGTTACCAATGTGGGAACGTTTGGCAGTATCATGGGAACACCTATTATCAATCAGCCGCAAGTTGGGATTCTTGCGTTAGGAGCGATTCGAAAGGTACCCGCCGTGATCGAAACTCCTGAAGGCGACTTTATTGGCATTCGTTATAAAATGTTCTTGTCCCACAGTTACGATCATCGCGTGGTGAATGGAGCGCTGGGCGGGCAGTTTGTAAAGCGGGTAGCCGATTATCTCGAGAGTTGGGACCAGAACCGGGAGATATAACTATCGAATTACTTTTAAAAGCTCTTCCAAATCATCATATCCAAAGATCACGTAATCCTTATTCCAGATCACGGGTAAGCGAATTTTTGTTTCTTCCGTGAGCTGTCGCTCGATGTAAGAAAGGAACTGTCTGTAGATTACTTCCTCTTCATGGATGTTGAATGTGCGATGTGTAATACGTTCTTCAGTAAGACTGTCAATTAATGTTGTACAAGTTTCACAAGCTTCCGCAGTAAAAACAATAATTTTTCCCGAAACAATGCGCTCAATATCATTCTCTTGTTGTTCAAACACGAGGTCCTTGGCATCTTCCAGAGTGTTTACAATAAGGTCATAGGTGTAATAGCGAGGTTCTGTTTTTAACTCGATTAAAGTAATCATCGGTTCGCTGCTGTTGGGAGGAATATTCTTGATCACAGGTTTGGAAGCACTTCGGCGGTAGCCTTCGGCATTGACCATTAAAAATACATTAAGTGTATCGGCAGTTTGATTTTGAGCCATTAAGACCACACGTTTTCCCGATTTCTTTTCGGTAATGAGTACTTTCAGCCCCTGTGCTTGAGCGATTAGCCCGCTCATTAGTAAAAAAAATAAGAATAGTGTTCGTATCATGTGCCAGACGCAAAGGTATTGAGATTTATTTTTTAAGCTCAATAATCAAACCAAAAATATGTGATTTGAAGAAGTGCAGTGCGATAAAAACACTGGCAAAACAAACATGAATCATTACCTTTGTAACACAAACAAGCTACATGCAATTACAACTTACCAAACCCATTTGTTTTTTCGATCTGGAAACTACCGGTGTCAACGTCGCCACAGATCGTATCGTTGAAATTTCAATTCTAAAAGTATTCCCCAACGGCAACAAAGAAAGTTATACGTGGCGCGTCAACCCGGAGATGCCTATTCCGTCCGTGGTGTCGGCAATTCACGGTATTACAGACGACATGGTGGCCAATGAGCCTACCTTTAAAGAATTGGCACCCAGGGTGTATGCGCTTATCAAGGACAGCGATCTCGGGGGGTTCAATTCCAATCGTTTCGATATTCCGCTTTTAGCTGAAGAATTATTGCGGGCAGAGATCGATTTCGATCTCAAAAAAGCTTTGTGTGTAGACGTACAGACCATTTTTCATAAGAAGGAAAAGCGCACGCTGGAGGCAGCCTATAAGTTCTATTGCGACAAGAACTTAACCGATGCGCACAGCGCCGAAGCAGATACGCTGGCTACTTACGAAGTATTAAAAGCGCAACTCGAACGATATGAAGACTTAGAGAATAACATTGCATCGCTGGCCGAATTTAGTGCCCACAAGAATTTTGCAGATTTTGCCGGGTACATTGGATACGACAAAAAAGGGGAGGAGATCTTTAGCTTCGGAAAACATCGCGGCGCCAAAGTGGCCGATATCCTTGAAAAAGAACCCGGTTACTTTGGTTGGTTGCTAAATGCCGATTTCCCATTGTATACAAAGAAGGTGCTTACTCGTATCAAGCTTCAGAAATTAAATAACAAACTACAATAATGAAGATCATTTGTATAGGGCGTAACTATGCAGCTCACATTGAAGAGCTAAAAAACGAGCGACCGGAGCATCCCGTTATTTTTTTGAAACCGGATACTGCCATCCTTTTAAAGAAACAGCCTTTTTTTATTCCCGAATTTTCCAATGATGTACACCATGAGGTGGAGTTGCTCATAAAGGTTAAGAAAATTGGTAAACACATCGATCGTAAATTTGCACATACCTATTACGATGAGATTGGGTTGGGGATCGATTTTACAGCACGAGACCTTCAAACGCAGCTCAAAGAGAAAGGATTACCTTGGGAAAAAGCTAAAGCTTTTGACGGGGCCGCAGTGATTGGTAACTTTCTTCCGAAGAATGAATTCAAAGATGTGAATAACATCCAATTTCAGCTAAAGAAAAACGGCTCGGTGGTTCAAGAAGGGAATACCTCTTTATTATTATGGAAAATAGATGAATTGATAGAATATGTTTCAAAATATTTTACTTTAAAGATTGGAGATATTATATTTACGGGCACTCCTGCCGGAGTTGCAAAAGTGAACCCAAACGATACATTAACCGGATATATTGAAGAAAAGGAAGTGTTTTCTATAAAAGTGAAATAAATGAGCAGACAGTATTCAAAAGAGAGTTTACATGAGATCGCCGGTGGAGATCAAGATTTTATGGGCGTGGTCGCACAGACTTTTTTAGAAGAGATTCCCCCCGACCTATTGGCGATGGAAGAGGCCGTTGAGAATGACAATAAAGAATTGGCCTATCAATTTGCACATAAAATGAAACCCAATCTCGAGATGTTTGGGATCGATGTTTTAAAGGATATCACAGCCATTGAAGCTTGGACCCGTACGTCAAAGAATAAAGCAGCCATCACATCAAATCTTGAAAAAGTGGTAAGTACTGTTAAAGCGGTACTCAAAGAGCTCAAAGAAGATTTCAATTTATAATGCTTGCAGAGATCATCACTATTGGTGACGAGATTTTAATAGGTCAGGTTGTTGATACCAATTCGGCTTATATTAGTAAAGAGCTGAACAAACTCGGCATTCAGGTATATCAAATTACTTCCATTCAAGACGAGCGTACCCACATTCTTCAAGCTTTACGGGACGCCCAACAACGTGTAGATCTGGTCTTGGTGACAGGAGGTCTTGGCCCCACAAAGGATGACATCACTAAACAGACCTTTTGCGAATTCTTTAAGGATGAATTGGTAGAGGACAAAGAGGTTCTGGACCATGTTTATTTCTTGTTTTCCAAGTATTTCGACAAGGAGCCATTACCGTCTAATTTGCTTCAGGCTATGGTGCCTTCAACAGCAACAGTCTTAACGAACGAACACGGTACGGCCCCGGGAATGTGGTTCGAAAAGGACAACGTGGTATTTGTTTCAATGCCGGGTGTTCCCTACGAAATGAAACATTTGCTCCAAAAGGAAGTATTTCCCAGGGTGATCAAGCGATTTAATACGCCCTTCATCTATCACAGGACATTACTTACCTACGGACTGGGAGAAAGTGCGATTGCCGATCGTATAGCGCAATGGGAGGACCAATTGCCAAAAGAGATACGTCTGGCGTATTTACCCTCTTTGGGAAGGGTTCGCCTGCGTTTGTCCTCTAAAGGCAACAACGAGCGCACCCTCAAAGAAGCTGTAGAAGACAAAATGAAGGAACTCCATGCGTTGCTGGACGATATCGCAGTAGGCTATGAGGACGCCACCAGCATCGAGCAACGCATCGGAGCACTCTTGAAACAAAAAGAGCACACCTTGAGCGTGGCCGAAAGTTGTACCGGAGGCGCCATCGCCGAAAGTATCACGACCCACGCAGGCGCATCTTCTTATTTTATTGGCGGGGTGATCCCCTACGATACTCAAAAAAAAGTTTCGGTTTTGGGAATCGATGCCAAACTTATAGAAGAACATACCGTAGTGAGTGGTCCCGTAGCCGAAGCAATGGCCATCCAGTCAAATCGTTTGTTTAAAAGCGATTATGCTATCGCCACCACCGGTATTGCCGGCCCCACCAAAGGAGATGGTAAGGATGAGGTTGGCACGGTCTTTATCGCCATAGCAGGACCTAATGGAGTGATTTCAGAAAAGTTCAGTTTCGGCAGGGCCCGTGAGCGCGTAATCGCTAAAGCTACCAACAAAGCGTTGGAAATGCTACTCAAAGAAATTTTAAAAAACTGATTTTCTTTTGTTGCCCAGTCCGATTAATTTTTTTAAATTTGCAGCCTGTTTTAAAATAACTAATTAAAGTACAAGCAATGTCTAGAGTTTGTGAGCTTACCGGAAAGAAAGCGATGGTTGGAAACAATGTTTCGCACGCGATGAACAAAACGAAGCGCAAGTTTGATGTAAACTTGATGAAAAAGCGTTTTTACATTCCTGAAGAAGACAAGTGGATCACCCTTCGTGTATCAACTTCAGCAATAAAGAATATTAATAAAAAAGGAATTTCTGCTGTTATCAAGGAAGCGCGCGAAAAAGGCTTCTTGAACAAATAATAGTTGGACCATAAAAGTCGATTACAATGGCTAAAAGAGGAAATAGAGTACAAGTGATCTTAGAGTGCACAGAGCATAAAGAGTCGGGAAAACCGGGAACTTCACGTTACATCACAACAAAGAATAAAAAGAACACGCCGGATAGAATGGAATTGAAAAAATTCAACCCTATCTTAAAGCGTATGACCGTTCATAAAGAAATAAAATAAATAAGTCATGGCAAAGAAATCAGTAGCATCGTTACAAACAGGATCCAAGCGATTAACAAAAGCCATTAAAATGGTAAAATCGCCAGACACAGGAGCGTATACGTTCGTGGAATCTATCATGACTCCGGAAGCAGTAAACGACTGGTTAAGTAAAAAATAACCACTAGACACTATATTTTTAAAGCCACTTTTTTAAAGAGTGGCTTTTTCTATTTTGTATATTTACGGGCGTTTCCCCTCCCGTTCCCAAAAGGTATCGGGACTATCGGGAGGGGACCGGGCTATCCGCTGTATCCCCCAAGACGGTTGGGGGGATGTCGCTCCTATCCCTAACGCAACAAACATAAACAACCATGAGCCTCTTTAAAAAAATATTCTCAAAGGACAAGAAGGAAACCCTCGATAAAGGACTGGAAAAGTCCAAGAATTCATTCTTCGATAAACTAAGCAAAGCTGTTGCCGGAAAAAGTAAGGTCGACGACGATGTGCTCGATAATTTGGAGGAGGTCCTTGTTTCCAGTGATGTAGGGGTCAATACCACCCTAAAGATCATTGAGCGAATTGAAGCGCGGGTCGCTCGGGATAAATATTTGGGAACGGATGAGTTGAACGCGATTCTAAGAGAAGAGATTGCTGCCCTCCTTAGCGAAACCAATACGGGGAACGAAACAGAGTTTGCCATCCCGAAACAAGACGCTCCGTATGTCATCATGGTGGTGGGTGTGAACGGAGTGGGCAAAACTACTACGATTGGAAAACTAGCCTTTCAGTTTAAAAAAGCAGGTAAAAAGGTAATTTTAGGGGCCGCAGATACCTTTCGGGCAGCAGCTATTGACCAATTACAGATCTGGGCAGACCGAACCGATGTTCCTATTGTGCGGCAACAAATGGGGAGCGACCCTGCCAGTGTGGCTTTTGATACGTTGCAGAGTGCCGTGAACCAAAATGCCGACGTTGTTATCATCGACACGGCGGGACGTCTTCATAATAAAGTAAACTTAATGAACGAGCTTACGAAAGTAAAACGTGTCATGCAAAAAGTCGTCCCCGATGCTCCGCACGAGGTTTTATTGGTGTTGGACGGTTCCACGGGACAGAACGCCTTCGAACAAGCCAAGCAATTCACCGCAGCAACCGAAGTTACATCTCTGGCCGTGACGAAACTCGATGGAACCGCCAAAGGCGGTGTGGTCATTGGAATTAGTGATCAATTTAAGATCCCTGTGAAATATATTGGCGTAGGTGAAGGGATGGAGGATCTACAGGTTTTCAATAAGTACGAGTTCGTGGATTCTTTCTTTAAATAAGTAGTAGTCCATACCCAAATCTCTAACTTTACACGCGAACAACATAAATTGCAATTCGTAATTTCATTTCACAAATCATATAAATATTTATGTACATTTGAATATAACTAAATAGTATTTAAATTTTATATGATCCATCCGCATACGGAGTTACGATTTATCAGTGAAGAAATAGGACACGGCGTTGTCGCCACAAAATTCATTCCTGCAGGGACCATCACTTGGGTTCTTGATAAACTCGACCGAACCTTTAGCATAAAGGACTTTCAGAAATTAGACAAACTCTACCAGAATATTTTGGAGTATTATACCTATCGAAACAGTAAGGGACACTACGTACTTTGCTGGGATCACGGCCGATTCGTGAATCATAGTTTTAAGTCTAATTGCTTGTCCACGGCCTACGACTTCGAGATCGCTATTCGTGATATTCATCCGGGGGAACAATTGACCGATGACTACGGTTATTTAAATGTAGAGACCCCGTTTCGAGCAGCCGAAGAAGGTACCAAACGAAAAACAGTCTACCCAGACGACCTTAAGAACTATCATAAGATTTGGGATAAAAAGATCGCAGCGGTCTTCCCTAAAATCAATCAATTAGACCAACCTCTCGCACATTTGCTGCAACCGGCAACTCAGAAAGAGATCGATGCAGTCCTCACCGGAAAAAAGAAGCTGGCTTCTATTTTGGAGATCTATTATCCTCAGTAGAAGTTCTGCGCCTTCTTTTCTATTGTTTTCCCATTTTTAAGGGGTATCTTTGCACACTTTTTTACGGGAATTTACCAATGCTGATATTTTTCAGAAGAAAACAACGATGAGAACCAAATCACTTAAGAAGAACAAGATCAATGTGGTCACCTTAGGGTGTTCCAAAAATGTGTACGACAGCGAAGTGTTGATGGGACAATTGCGTGCTAATAACAAAGAAGTGGTCCACGAAGAGGAAGGCAATATTGTTGTGATCAATACCTGTGGTTTTATAGCCAATGCCAAGGAGGAAAGCGTGAACACTATTTTGAAATATGTTCAAAAGAAGGAAGACGGTTTAGTGGATAAGGTTTTTGTAACAGGATGTCTGTCCGAACGCTACAAACCCGATCTCCAAAAGGAGATTCCTTTGGTAGATCAATATTTTGGAACGACCGAATTACCCGGTCTTTTGAAAGCTTTAGGAGCCGATTATAAACACGAATTGATTGGAGAACGCCTCACGACCACTCCCAAGAATTACGCATATCTTAAAATTGCCGAAGGTTGTGACCGTCCTTGTTCCTTTTGTGCCATTCCCATCATGCGCGGGAAGCACAAGAGTACACCCATGGAAGATCTGGTCACCGAAGCAGAAAAATTGGCTGCGGCCGGTGTGAAGGAACTTATTCTTATTGCACAGGACCTCACCTATTACGGCCTCGATCTCTATAAAAAAAGGAATCTGGCAGAATTGTTGGAAAAATTGGTAGAAGTGGAAGGAATCGAATGGATTAGACTGCATTATGCGTTCCCTACCGGATTCCCCATGGATGTCTTGGAAGTGATGCGCAACGAACCTAAGATATGTAATTATTTAGATATTCCCTTACAGCACATAGCAGATCCTATCTTAAAATCGATGCGACGCGGAACTACCAAAGCAAAGACCACCCGCTTGTTGGAAGAATTTAGAGCCGCTGTGCCCGAAATGGCAATCCGTACGACGCTCATCGTTGGTTATCCGGGAGAGACCGAAGAAGATTTCCAGACGCTGAAGCAATGGGTACAGGAGATGCGATTTGAACGACTGGGCTGCTTCACCTATTCACATGAAGAGAACACCCATGCTTTCAATCTTGAAGACGACGTACCCGAAGAGATAAAAATGCAAAGAGCGAATGAGATCATGGAGATCCAATCGCAGATCTCTTGGGAATTGAATCAGCAAAAAATAGGGAAGACCTTTAAAATTGTGATCGACCGAAAGGAAGGCGGATATTTTGTAGGTCGTACCGAGTTCGACAGTCCCGATGTAGATAATGAAGTGTTGATCAATGCAGAAGGCGGATATCTGCGTACCGGTGAGTTCTTTAATGTAAAGATCACCGCAGCCGAGGATTTCGATCTGTATGCCAAATTGGTATAGACTTATTCATACAATGTAAAAGAGACTGGATTATTTTAGTACTTTTAAGGAACGACAATACAAATAATCCAAAACACTGTATGAGCTTCAGATCTCTACTCCTTGCAATTATTGCTGTACTATTCCTTTCGTGTAAAAACGAAATCAAGAAAGAAACGGAAATTCCTTCCGAAGCGCAACAAACAGTTATCACACTTATTAAAAATCCCACTGTCGAAAATAGTGCTTTGCCCCGTCTCTTCAGTAACGGATCACAGTTATACTTATCCTGGATAGAACAAAAGGACTCGTTATCAATTTTGAAATACTCGGTCATGACAAAGGGTGCTTGGCAAAAACCCGTAACGGTAGCTTCCGGATCGGACTGGTTCGTGAATTGGGCAGATTTCCCTGCGATTGCCGAGAACAACGGGAACCTCTTGCTGAGTTTTCTTCAAAAGTCGGCTGAAGGTACCTATACCTATGACATTAAAATGAATTTGTTCCATCCATCCCATACGGAAACTTCAGAAAGTAAGTGGAAGAAGAATTTTATTCTTCATAACGACGGTACTAAAAGTGAACACGGATTTGTAAGCATGCTCCCCTATGGACGCAATAGCTTCTTTGTAAGCTGGTTGGATGGTCGCAACACTACGGGCGGGCATGATACTCACGACGGGCACAGTGAAGGCGGAGCAATGACCTTACGCGCTGCGGTGGTGACGGCGTCCGGAGAGATCACCAAAGAGGCAGAATTGGATCCGCGTGTCTGCGATTGCTGCGGTACTTCCGCGGCGATGACCTCTAAAGGGCCTGTTGTGGTGTATCGAGACCGCTCTCAGGATGAGATCAGGGATGTTTCCATTGTACGCTGGGAAGGAGATACCTGGAGCGATCCAAAAACAGTGGCGGCAGATGATTGGAAAATAGCGGGATGCCCTGTAAACGGACCCGCTGTAGATGCAAAGGGCGATCATCTGGTCGTTGCTTGGTTCACCGCTTCTAAAGGAGAAGGTGATATAAAAGTTGCTTTTTCAGGAGACGGAGGGGCTACGTTTGGACGCTCGTTTCGGCTTGATGGTGAGAATGCCAACGGTAGGGTAGATGTTGTCATGTTATCTCAGGAAGAAGCTGCTGTACTTTGGATGGAACCCAAAGGGGATGACACGGTACTACAGCTTATGAACGTAAACGTACACGGGTACTCAGAAACTCCTGTTACTGTCACAACTACCAGTGCCGAACGCTCTAGCGGGTTTCCTCAATTGGAATTGGTTGACGATACACTCTATCTCGCGTGGACCGAGATCGCGGAAGACGGGAAGCACATCAAGACCGCATCGATACCGCTAAGCCATCTTTAGGCCTAAAAAATGAAAACACTCCTCATTATAGGGCATACCTTCCCCGAACCTTCCACCACAGCGGCAGGTATTCGAATGATGCAACTCATCGATCTCTTTTTGGAAGAAGGGTACAGTCTCACTTTTGCCAGTACAGCGATCCCTTCCGAGCGGTCGGCCAATTTGGATGCCTTCGGAATTCGAACGGTTGGGATTCATCTCAACGATCCTTCTTTCGATACTTTTATTAGACAGTTAAATCCGTCTATGGTACTTTTTGACAGGTACCTCACAGAAGAGCAATTTGGTTGGCGGGTAGCCGAAGGATGTCCGCATTCGCTTCGAATTCTGGATACTGAAGACTTGCATTTTTTGCGGAAAGCACGTGAAATAGCTTTTAATAATAAGCTTCCCGTACAACAAGCCGATCTCTATACCGATACCGCCAAACGAGAACTGGCAAGTATGCTTCGTTGTGACCTCTCCTTGATTATTTCTGAAGCTGAAATGGAACTGTTGCAAAATACATTTTCCATCCCCGCTACGCTACTTCACTACCTTCCTCTTTTTGTTGAAGTCGCTTCTGAAGCGATTGTGCATACCCTTCCCGATTTTCACTCCCGATCAGGTTTTATGACGGTTGGGAATTTGCTGCATGCGCCTAATGTAGCTTCGGTACGCATGCTGAAGACCTCCCTTTGGCCGGAAATTAGGAAGCGGCTTCCTGCCGCTACACTATATGTATACGGTGCCTACGCCTCACAGGAAATAAGTTCTTTTCATAACGAAAAAGAAGGGTTTTTAATCTGCGGGTGGATCCCATCGGTAGCCGAAGTAATGAGGCAGGCCCGGTTGTGTCTTGCGCCTTTGCCATTTGGTGCCGGATTAAAGGGTAAATTGTTAGAAGCCATGCAAAACGGTCTCCCTTCCGTGACCACGCGTATCGGGGCAGAGGGATTGTGCGGAGCTTTGCCCTTTGCGGGAAGGATTACTGAAGCAGCAGATGCTTTTGTAGATGCTTCGGTTGCATTGTACACAGAAAAAGTGCAGTGGGAGGGAGCACAGTCCAACGGATTTCAGCTTTTGCAAGCTCGTTTTCAGAAACAACATTTTTCAGCTTACTTTAAAGAAACCCTCGTGTCGATCCAAAATGGGCTTACTCAACATCGCAAGACCCATTTTATTGGTCAGATTCTTCAGCATCACAGTTTGCAAAGCACAAAATACTTAAGTAAGTGGATCGAAGAAAAGAAAATAGAAACAAGAATACAGAAATAAGAGCCACAACAAGCAACATCCCAGTTTCCGTTTTTTAAAAAGTGAATTTTGCTTGTGGTGTATGTAGAAAGGCTGCCAAGGCGTACCTTCTAGCTCACGACACCCGGCTATAACAAACTTACGTCCAACTAAAATCGTAGCTTTAAATCACCTACGCTAGTCAAAAAAAAGGTCTAACCGTAAACGATCCTCCCGTTCATTTGTACAATGCATTTATATCCTACTCACAGGCAGCCGATGGAAAATTAGCACCGGCTTTACAGCGAGCACCGGAATAGTTTGCAAAATTCTGGTGTAATGCAGGAACGCTCTTCATTCACAATTAGCAAAAATCAGTAGAGCTTCGCCAAATCACTCTCAGCGGCAATATATCCAAAAGAGGCCCAATCGTCTTGTTCCATCATGATCTCGAAGACCTTTTCGGCTTGCGCTGCATTTCCGGTGTAGTAAAGCCAATTCCCCACGGCATAGGATAAGGCAGATCGAGACGCACCGGGCGCTTTTGGATCGTTGTTGATCTCATTGAGCTCTAACACGCCCTTATAGAATAGACAGGCGCGGTGATACGCTTCATTTTCAATCACTTCCATCGTATCGGTAATAGGTGCCACAACAGCTTCAGCAGCTCTCTCATTTCCCATCCTGCGATGGATCATATACAACCAATGCGATGTGGAAACCACGTTATCGGGATTGTTCGAAGTATTCAAGGCCTTTTTGAATGCGCCTAAAGCATTTTCCAAATCATGCTTTAAGTAATAAGCCAAACCTAAGTGATAATAGATATTTCCGTGCAGGGTACTCACAGGAATGTTTTTATCATTCGGCATACCGTCGGGTTCGACCTTATCTTTTGTACCTTCAATGAGTTTTGCTGCTTTTTCGAGATCGGCTATCGCTTTGTCGAATTTACGCAACGTAATATACCGATGTCCCCTGTGTCTCAACAGTCGGGTTTCGTTGGGGTATTTTTCCAAACCTTTACTATAGATGGCAATGGCTTCGTTATAATTTCCGGTATACGCAGTAAAACGACCGTGCCAGATGATGTTGTCTATGGCATCGGGGTTTTGCAGATATGCTTCTTTCTTTTCATTGGCTTGCTCTAGTAGTTCCGCTGAGGGAGAGGACGCATAGAGCGTGTCCCCTAGAAGGGATATAGCTTCGTAGGAAGGTCCGGAGATCATTGCCTGTTTGGGAGGGGAAACGAGATCATTCTCTTTTTTTGAATTGTTACATGCCATACAACAGATAGTGGCCAAAAAGAAAAATAGTGGTTTCATATAAAACAATTAAGAAAGGTAAAGATAGGGATTAAAAGATTGCTATATGAGGGTCTAGAGGCATGCTATAAATTTTTAAGGTACTTAATCACGAAATTGTTTTTTTACTACTTTTATGAGTACTAATCTTTAAAACAATGAAAACGATTCAACACTGTATCATGGGTGCTGCATGCGCTGTTCTTTTCTTGTCTTGCGGTACAACGCGAACCGCCGGTAATTCAAATCAAATACTTCGACAAGCACAGGATACACCCACAATCTTTGAACCCGCCGAAGGTGTAGTCTTGGACAATATGTCCTGTAAAAGCCCCATGATCGATACTAGAAATGGTACGAAGATCATACTGGTTTCTTCTGCACAAGGTACCGGAGATTATCGAGTCGTACCGTTGGCGTATGGCCTGAAAGAGGGAGATTTATTGCGGTTGGACTGTAACAGCGGTAGTGTGTTAGGTATTGTAAAGGAATAGAGCATAGCTTATTTTTATAGATCGCTATTGAGGAGCTCGTACTTAACTTTATGATACACCCTGATATTCTCACTTATAATGAACAACAGACCCCGAGCGACCGACAGATTTGTGAAATGCTTGCTTCAGAAATAGATACGCAAGTACCGGAAGCAACATCCAAGATATGGCACGCGCATCCTGTGTGGTTTATAAATGAAAATCCAGTTGTGGGCTATAGCAAACTAAAAGGGTGCATCCGTTTACTGTTTTGGAGCGGTCAAAGTTTTGAAGAAACATCCCTTAAAGCGGAAGGAAAATTCAAAGCAGCAGAAGCGAGGTATATGAGTCCGGAGGAAGTTAAAAAGCCGGAGTTGGCGCGATGGCTTCAGAAGGCGAAAGAGATTCAATGGGACTATAAGAATATTGTAAAACGAAGAGGGCGTCTGGAACGTTTGAAATAACCAAATTTATAGATTTATAAATGAAGAACAAACGACGTATCATAATTGTAACATCAGCAATCTTCTTATTGCTTTTACCCTTGGTAGCCATGGAGTTTACCTCAGATGTGCGTTGGTCGGTCTTTGATTTTGTGATCATGGGAATCTTCCTGTTAGGAACAGGACTCATTTGTGAATTAATCCTTCGGAAGGTGCAAAAAACGCGTCAACGTGGTCTTCTATGTGTTGCCGCTCTGGCGGTCTTTCTATTGATTTGGGCTGAATTGTCTATAGGTATTTTTATAGCCCCAGTGGCCGGAGATTGAAATACATGTTATGAATACAAATGTGCTATATTTATATCAATTAACGTCGGCATGATCTTTTTTATACTCCTTGTTCTTATAGTGCTAAATCTGGCCGGAATTATTATGGCTATTCGTGCTAAAAAGAAACAATTTCGACTCACTATTATAGTGTCGTTAGTGCTATTGAATATTGTAAGTGTCCTATCTCTCTTTTATATTATCATCCTGTTTGGCGGAGGAGAATGGTAATTCTTTTATCTATTAGGAACCTCTTTATCTACTTTTTCTATTAGTTCTATCTTCTGAATGTAATAATGATTCCGGTACAGAAACTGAAGATACATTGCGTATAAGACTGGCTAATAAAAGTAATTATATGTATAAGAGGATTTGTGTAAATACTTCTAAGGGACCGATTCCTTATGGCGATCTTTCAGCCATGTAAGAGAGTTCCTATAAAGAGTTTGAGCTTGCATATCCGTATGCCTTTGTAAAACCTGAAATTGAAGGAAGTGTTTTTACCATTCAGCCTGTAGACTACGTAGGCGAAACGCTATTAGAGAAAGGTAAATACACCTACAAGATCCGTGCTAATGAATCACTGCAACGTTATGGAAAGCTAAATCTCACCCTCGTGAAAGATTATTAACGACTGAAAAACTTTGTAACAGCATTCAGGATTGTTTAACGTACTATTTATATATCGGCTCCGTCCTATTTTTTTGTTTGAACAAATTTGTACAATTCAATACCTTCTTTTAAATTGCATCTATGGCAACGCTAATTTTTGTGGCGCTCTTGTTTATAGCTCTGGGTATTCTTATTAAATATGGAAAGGCCTATGGGTTGATCGCCGGCTACAATACTATGTCCAAGGAGGAAAAAGCTCGGTACGACATCATTGGTATCGCTACGCTGTTTCGCAATGTGATGTTCACTATGGCGGCCATTATTCTGTTGGGGGTTTTGTTGTCTTATCTGCTGAAAGAATCTATCATTGAAACCATCGCATTGTTTGCGGCAATCCTTACAGGCGTTCCATATCTTCTCATACGTTCAAATTCGAAGCGCTACCAAATGGATAAATAAGCGGTTGTTCAATAGGAAGTATTCCTACTATTTCAGCTACCTTTACAGTTCAACCCTAAACGCATCACATGCACTTTACCGAGCTTGCTCTCAACAAACCACTTCTTAAAGCCTTGTATGAAAAAGGGTATGAAACTCCTACGCCCGTTCAAGAGCGTATCATTCCGCTGGTCTTACACGGCAAGGATGTGATCGCTTCTGCGCAAACGGGGACAGGGAAGACTGCAGCTTTTGCCTTACCCATCTTGCAACGGCTGTTTCACCAACAGGATATAAAAAAAGGAGGTGGTAAGGTGCGGGCTGTGGTCGTGAGTCCTACACGTGAATTGGCTGTGCAAATCGCCGAAGAATTCAAACTCTATGGAAAATATACCAATCTGCGTTCGGCTGTGGTCTTTGGAGGTACATCCTTAGAACCGCAAAAAGATATGTTAAACAAAGGGGTCGATATTCTCATCGCAACGCCGGGACGCTTGCTGGACCTTCGCAAACGAGAGATCGTAGATCTTAGCGAGGTTGAGATACTTGTAATCGATGAAGCCGACCTCATGCTGGATATGGGTTTTATTGATGATGTACAAAAGATCGAACGTTTATGTCCCGATAGCAAGCAGATCTTATTATTCTCGGCGACCCTTCCTGCAAAGGTAGTGCAACTTGCCAAAACGATCTTGAAGGATCCGGAGCGAGTGGAAGTGACCCCTTTAGGGGCTACCGGGAAACAAGTAGCACAACGACTATACTATGTGCCTAAGCGCAATAAAATTGAATTGTGCTTGCATTTGCTTCGGAATGAAATTAAGGGTACTATCTTAATCTTCCGAAGAACAAAAAATGGCGTCGATAAATTGGAACAAACCCTGCTGAAGAATAATTACAACGCGATTAGTCTTCATGGTGATAAGACACAGAGTGCACGTCAATTAGCCCTCAATGATTTTAAAGCGGGACAAGCATCTATTCTTATTGCGACCGATGTTGCCTCTCGCGGCATCGATATAGACGGACTCGATGCTGTGATCAATTTCGATTTGCCCAACATCCCGGAGACCTACATTCATAGAATTGGAAGAACGGGTAGGGCAGGACTTGAAGGGATGGCGTACTCCTTTTGTGCAGCCGATGAGAAGACGTATGTGACAGCGATTCAAAAGATCATTCAAGGAGCCCTACATGTGGTGGAAGACCATCCGTATCCGCTGGACCCAAAGGCCAAGCCGCCCATTCATAAGAAAAAAGGCAGTAAACATAAAAAAGGCCGTAAATCGGTCGCTTCCAAAAAGAATAAAAAAAGGTGGTATTAGAATAAAGGGTGCTTTTGGGTAGTACATCTAAGGAACCTTCCATTGATCGAATAAGTAAGAAAAAGATTACAATTATAGTTTATAAATGTAAATTTTATCCTACATTTATTCTTACCCTAATTCTTCACATAGTACAGTACTGCTTCTGCTTTTAATCTTTACAAAGATGGAAAAAGCACTTAACTACCGTTTTACCCGCCGTTCTGCCAATTATATGGAATGGTTGTGCCATGTGATCAAATCGGAATATTATTTCCAAGTTGATTCCAGAATCCTCCCTTCTGAAGGTACGTCGCAACAAACGTATTAAAAGGTTTTCAGACTTTTGGTATCCGTACCATCCTTAGAGGGAAAATGCATTGTTATTCACAAAGAACACAGCATTTACCAGGAACAACTTGCCGTTCTCCCAAAACGAGCGGAACAGCACGTCGTCGACCAAATAGATAATACTGCCTTGTCCCATTCGCGCTTCCCCAAAAACCAAGGAATTCTTTAAGCCCGCTTTGGCATCGGCACCGGAAAATCCGGAAACACTCACAGCATCCCCTTCGATATATCCCACGTTATAACCATTTTCCAGAAATTGATAGGATTCGTTTCCTTGTTTTAAGCTGAAATAGGTATCGCCATAGCCATAAGCCATAGGGTGCGAGCCGTCTACTGTGATTCTATAGATGCTACCCGTAATAAAATCCTTCACGCTTTCGCGTTCACGCTGATCATAGGGAATGAGATTTCCCTTTACTGTATCCTCTTTTTCCGCTTCCGAAGCGTTGCTCTTCAAATCAAATCCGTCTTTTCCTTCGAAAACGCTTACCGCACGTCCCATGGCAATAACCTTTCCGCCATCTCGTACCCAATCCT
The DNA here is from genome assembly GCF_963972995.1 of uncultured Altibacter sp. Lineage (NCBI taxonomy): Bacteria > Pseudomonadati > Bacteroidota > Flavobacteriia > Flavobacteriales > Flavobacteriaceae > Altibacter > uncultured Altibacter sp. The sequence continues at coordinate 24,052 of NZ_CAXAXI010000019.1, read as the reverse complement.
TAAGATCGTCCATTACACCCTCATTGAAAACCCGTCCGTACCATCCTTCAGGAAGGATGAGTACATCGTATTTTCTAAGATCTATTCGCGGGAAATCTTCGGTATCTATGGAAGTGATAGGGTATTTTAATTGTTGCTCAAAGAAATGCCACAGGGTCCCGTAGCTCAAGGAGGAGGTGCCATTACCTTTCAAGACGGCAACGCGCTGTTTGTTTACTAATTTTACATCAGGTGATCCAAAATCGGTATTGGTATCTCCAAAGCTGGTTGGGGATGCAAATAGGGCACGTTTGTGTGTATTAGCGATTTCTGTCACTTTGGTGTCAAAATCCTGATGCATGCGGTTATCGCTTCGGGTAATGATCAAACTTCCCTTGTCAAATGCTGTTCCCGCAAAACGCACATCCTTTCCGGTAAAACGCACACGAATGCCCTCTTGAAGTAATTCCGACAGGAAACTTGCGTCCTGCAAGCTGTTCCATTTGGCAATATACCCGGCCGATGAAGGTGCAGGGGTATTTAATGCGTTCGAAGTCGGTGCATTTCCGGTGGCAGACACCAATGTTGTACTGGCAATGGTCTCCAAACCATAGGCATGGGGGACACTCCAAGCGGTAATGTCATAGGTTAAAGGGTCGCTCAATGCTGCATCGGGTTCAAACAAGACCTTTACCATTTTTCCTTTGGGCTGATTGGTACTTACTACCAATGCGCCATTGGCATCCATATTTCCTTTTTCATTTTTTGAATAGCTGAAACCGCTTACCGTACCACCACTGGCAAAGCCATACTGTATCTCGTGTTGGTCAAGAAGATCGGTCAACGATTGTATCTTATCAGGATTGCCTTTCAATACATAACTTTTATAGCGTAGATCACTGTTATTAAAGAATTTTTTGAACTCGGTATTGAGCTTTGCAGCGTTTTGGGATGCGATCTCAACGGTGGAAAGGCCTGTTGTGGTGTGATGTGCAACACGATCTACCAGTGTCAAAACATACCCTTCATCGGTCTCGATCCCCAATCCGGCCATTCCGTGACCCGCTTGCTCATAGGTCATACCTATGGCACCCATAAAGGTAGGGTAGGTGTCGCCATAACTAGGGTACAGTAGATCGAAACGCTCCCGGGTGAAGAACAACCAGCCTTCTTTGTCGAAATAACGTGCATGATTCTTTCCTATTTGGGTTTGGAATTCTCGTTGCCATGGAGAGATCACTTCATGATAGGGCTCTGCCGCCGGAGCAAAATAATAAGGTTCGTTGATGCCTTGTTCGTGAAAATCTACATGCACGTGTGGCATCCACTGGTTGTAGATCTTTAAGCGTTGCCTGCTTTCCACTTGAGTCGCCCAGGCCCAATCCCGGTTAAGATCGAACAAATAATGGTTAGGTCTGCCACCCGGCCAGGGTTCATTGTGCTCTGTAGCGTCTTGTGCAGTATTGTAAGGTGTCGCTTTTACTTGATTATACCAATTTGCGTATCGATCACGACCATCGGGATTGACACAAGGGTCTATGATCACCACAGTGTTTTGCAACCAGTCTTTCTTTTCGGTGATTAGCGTGTATAAGGTTTGCATCGCAGCCTCGGTACTGGAAGCTTCGTTGCCATGAACGTTGTAGCTAAGCCAAACGATGGTGGTAGTAGGAGAAGCACTTCCGGCAAGCATGCCAATATTCTTTAAGTTATCGGTACGTATGGTTTCAATGTTTGCCAGATTCTGTTCTGTTGAAACTACGGCGTATGTAAGCGGGCGTCGTTCATTTGTTTTGCCGTAGGTTTGATAAGTTACCATAGTACTATTGGCTGTTACGTGCTCGAAATAACGAACCACATCGGCGTGTCTGGAAAATTGCGTACCTATCTCATACCCTAAGAAGTCTGAAGGGGATTGTAGTTGTGCGGAAATGGATATAGAAATAAAGAGTAGTAAGAGCGTAAGAAGACGTGTCATGAATTAATTGGATTAATTTGAAGGTTAAAGCTAAGAAACTATTCCGAATTACAATTTCCGTATTTCGTTTTTTTAAGATTAACGTATCTTTAAAAGATAAACCCGTTAAACTGTTTATTTTTGTTTCAGTTTTCTAACTTCGCCTATGTCCGTTATTACGCTTCCGTATTCTGAAACCGGTTACTTTTCAACGCTTATATGTGATTATCTTGAAAAAGACCCTGCGCTTGAAGGATTCTACCATCGGGAAGCAGCGCTATCTTCTTTTAAAGCACAACTGGAAGAAAAGCGAGCACAATTCACAACCGATCAGCGCAAGGTGCTGGCGACCCGTCTTTTAACACAATACAAGGACCTTCCCTTATCTCAGGCAACGCTTAGCAACATCGATATGCTTAAGGAGTCGAATTCCTTTACCATCACTACAGGTCATCAGCTCAATCTCTTTTCGGGGCCTTTGTATTTTTTATATAAGATCATCTCGGTGATTAATTTGGCAGAAACCCTTTCGGCTACGCATCCCAACGATCATTTTATACCCGTGTTCTGGATGGCGACCGAAGATCACGATTTTGAAGAGATCAATTATTTTAATCTCTTCGGAAAGAAGGTTGCGTGGGAAAAAACATCAAAGGGAGCTGTGGGACGTATGGCTACCGAAGGACTTGGCGATCTTTTGCCAAAACTGAAGGAAGCTTGGGGCGAGAGCGATACCGGAAGAAAGTTACTTTCTCTGTTTTCTGAAGCGTATACACAACACCCTACTTTGGCCGATGCAACAAGATTTTTGGCGAATGCACTTTTTGGTCAATATGGTTTGGTGATTATCGATGGCGATGATGCTGAGCTAAAAAAGCAGTTCATTCCTTATGTTGAAAAGGAACTAACCCAAAATCAGTCCTTTCGGCACATTACCGAAACGACCCGAAAACTTACAGACCTTGGCTATCCCGAACAAGTGCATCCGCGAGAGATCAATCTGTTCTATTTGAAAGATGGGCTGCGGGAACGGATCATTGAACGCGATGGAACCTATTTTATAAACGAAACTCGGCAATCTTTTAATATAGAAGAACTACGTGCCGAGTTGCACGCGCACCCTGAACGATTTTCACCGAATGCATTGCTGCGGCCACTTTATCAAGAAATAATCTTACCCAATCTTTGTTATGTAGGCGGCGGTGGAGAATTGGCGTATTGGTTTCAGTTGAAGGATTATTTTGATTCGGTGAAGATTTCTTTCCCCATACTGCTCCTTCGTAATTCGGTACTGCTTCTTCCGAAGCAACTTTCAGAAAAACTAACTAGAATGAACGTCCCGATCAAGGATCTTTTTCAAAGTCCTTCAGCGTTACGAACCAAATATACCCATCAACTTTCAAATATCGAAATCGACTTTTCGCCCCAGCGGGCGCATTTGCAACAGCAGTTTAAAGAACTCTATGATCTTGCCGAAAAGACCGATGCTTCATTCATTGGAGCTGTGGCAGCGCAGGAAAAGAAACAACTCAACGGATTGGATCATTTGGAGAAACGACTGCTTAAAGCACAGAAACGAAAACTCGAAGATGCACTGTACCGACTTTCAACACTACAGTCGCACTTATTTCCGCAGCAAAGCCTTCAAGAACGACACACCAATTTTTCTGAATTTTACCTAGCTCATGGTGAGAATTTGCTTTTTGAACTAAAAGAAAAGCTGGATCCGTTGCGCCCCGAATTCACGATCATCACCTTATAAAGTAGCCAGACGGCTGTTAAACAGATAGTCCTCATATGTATTGTTATAATGAACCTTCTTTTCGATGGATTTTATCACTTCGGTAGAAAAATCGGTTTCATACATTTCTCCCATTACATTAAGGCCGCCGGGACTAAATACATTGATCTCCATCAATTTGTCACCAACAATATCAATACCCACCAAAAACATCCCGTCCTGCACTAATTTTGGGCGCACGATCTCCGCCAGTTCCAATATTTGGTCGGTCATTTTTGCCTTTTGTGGTCTTCCTCCCGCATGAATGTTACTGCGAATATCTCCACTGGCATTGACACGCTTCATAATAGCATATTGTCCGTCTGCCGCCTGTAACGGGACACCATTCATTAGAAATAGGCGGGTATCCCCATTTTTGGCTTCCGGTAAATATTCCTGCGCGATGACAAATCCGTCACGACAAATGGCATCTATCGTCTGGGCAAGATTGTGTTCGTTCTTTTTATCCATCATAAAAACATTGGTGCCACCGGAACCTTGTAAGGGTTTAAGTATCATTTTTTGCTTCTGTTCTTTAAAGAATTCCTTTATCTCTTTGTGATCACGCGTAATTATGGTCTTTGGTCTAAGGATCTCCGGGAAATGCTGAAAATACATCTTATTCACGGCACCTGCCAAACTGCTGGGGTGGTTGATAACAATTACATTATCTCGTGTCGCGATCTCGCCAAAAATGAAAGCGGCATTTTGAGCCCAATCGCGCTCGTTGATCTCATCTGAAGGATCGTTCCGAAGAAATAGAACATCCAACTCCTTCGAAGTTATCTTTGTGAACTCTTCCTTTTGCACTGCCTTGAAATAGGTCTCCTGCGATTTGAAATTCTTACCCGTGATCGTTTTGCAACGAGCCGATAAGTGACCGTCGCTGGCATAAGCCAATTCGCCTACACCGATAAAATAAACCTCATGGCCTCTTTTGTAAGCGGCAAAACCCAGTGCCGGAGTAGTAAAATTGGGTTTTTCGGTGGTATGGTCGTTAATGATGAATGCAATTTTCATAGTGTTTAGTTTAAGAGGTCTGTAATGTGAATTCCTTTTTTTATTCGTTCTATGCGTTCTTGTACGCTTTTTCTTTCGAGAAAACGCGGTAGTTCCGGAGGTTGCAGCACCTCGCGGTGCAACAATTCTTCCACAAGGGGAACATGATTGGTATTGAACTTACCGGTATAGAGCGTTTCCAGCCTGCCTCCATCCTGAATGTAGTCCAAAACATGTTGCAAACCCGACAAATAGACTGCATCTTTCGTGAGTCCGCCACCGCGATACACACGCATACTTATGTAATAGGCCGTTTTTTCAGGAAAGTTGTGCGTATTATGTAGAAGTGTGAATGTCTCAATGAAGCTGGCGCCTCGGGTGAGGGAATGCGCCGCGACAACACGTCCCGCTAGGAGTCGTAATCGGTTGATCGTAAGACCGTCGACCAAATATTCCGCCAAAACGGCCAAACCTTCCTGTAATTGATCGTAGCCGGCAAATCCGGCATACATTTGTTTGATAGGTTGTTTCTTTCCGTTACAATAGGTAAGAATATGGGTTGCGATCTCATGTTGTATAAGTGCATCACATCTGCTGGCATCCATGGATAACTCATCGCTTATAAGCAAACGTGTTTCTGAAACCATGATCCCGGCCACATCCTTTCGTATCTCCATGGAAAGCTGTTGTTTCGGAAATCTTTCTTGATAATAGTCCATGGTTTCTTGGGCATGTGCGGCAAATTCATGACAATTGATGCGTTCCATGGCTGTATCGGGTTCTCCATTTCTGAATTTTTTCAGCAACGCCATGGCAGTGTTTAAAGTTTTCTCTTCAATGCCTCCGTACAAGCTCTCGCCAATGAACCGAAAATTGTCGGTACCGCGCTCTTCAAGCATGGTAAGTTGTTTTTCGATCTCCAATCGCTTATCCCTAAGAATGAATGCCAAGGTAGGATCGTCTATTTTCTCAATGGGAATGTCGTACAATTTTCTTTTTTCTTTTTCGGGATCCAAAGCGACCAAACGATACGTAAAGGCCGGATCTTTCGTAAAACCACTCTCTTTAAATCGTTCCCACTGTTGGGTGCTGTTTACCGGTGTGGTTCGAAGCAGAAAGGACATGCCTTCGCTTATTTCTGCTAGCGATTCATCTGCTTCCAAGGTGATTCTGTCAATATTGGTTTTACCCAACATTAGGTAATGATGATACGGATTCGATGTTTGTACACGTATAAATTCGTAGACGGCTCTCTTAATGATCTCGGACAAGCGTGATACGAATTTTCGATAGAAAATAGAGAAGACAGCGTTCTCTTCAGGACGTTCATAGATGGTGGGAACCGCCAAACCCAGCGTAAGGCTTCCCGTTGCCTTGGATTCTTCCACATTGAGCAACGGTGATAAGTGTGAGGGGTGTCGCTGTGCCGTATCGGTTACGGTAACCGATATTTCCGGGTAGAGCACACGCAATTCGTTAATCCCATTCTCCAAAGCTGCGATGGTTGCGGGAGCTTTCCCTTTGGGACACGAAATCTCAAAGGAGGCTTGATGGTCTTCTCGTACGGGCCACATTTCAATAATAAGGAAGGAATTGAGTTTTTTGGAGATACTTTTCGATAAACATTCAATAAGTTCTGAAATGCGAACAGTATCCTTAACGATTAGATAAGACGCCTGCGTCTTTAAGAGTCCCGAAAAGTACGGATCGCTCCTTTTATAACGATACACGCAAATATAGGGTAAGAGCTTATCGATATGTAAGCGTCCGTTTTCAGGAAGGTGTTCGTCCACCGGTAGTTCGTCTTCCAGATTCTTGCAGATTTTGTGTATGAGTGGTGCGTCGATCATATCCCTAAAAATACCACATTTAAATACCTGCGACCTGCGTAAGGATGTGATTTAGCATAGTTTTAACTGAAAAATGAGGTTCTCTAACGTTCCCTTATGAAATCTCGGTAGAACGGTAAAAACCTGTAAATTTTTTACGAAGCGTTTTAGTCAAAATGAATTTTTACCTTACTTTTGCCTATGCAAAACAACGTCCTTATTTTAGATTTTGGGTCGCAGTACACGCAGCTTATAGCAAGACGCGTTCGAGAACTGAATATCTACTGCGAAATTCACCCGTATCATCATATTCCTGAAAATTTAGAAGAGTATAAAGCCGTCATTTTATCGGGCAGCCCGTTTTCGGTGCGCGCCGAGGATGCGCCGCATCCCGACCTTTCCAAGATCAAAGGTCACAAACCGCTGTTGGCGGTTTGTTACGGCGCGCAATACCTCGCTCATTTTAACGGCGGAAGCGTGGAGCCGTCAAACATACGGGAGTACGGCCGTGCTAAATTATCGACCATAATAAGCAGCGACGGACTCTTCGCGGGTATTGAAGAAAACACTCAAGTGTGGATGAGTCATAGTGATACCATTGCGAAACTCCCTAAGAACGGTGTACGCCTTGCGAGTACCGATGACGTTGCTAATGCTGCCTTCTTTATAGATGGGGAGGAAACGTACGGGATCCAGTTCCACCCTGAAGTGTATCACACAACACACGGAAAACAGTTATTGGAGAACTTCTTGGTTCATATCGCCGAAGTTCCCCAAACTTGGACACCGGCAGCATTTGTGGGAGAAACTGTTCAAAATTTAAAGAACCAACTTGGAAATGACAAGGTTGTTCTGGGACTTAGCGGGGGTGTTGATTCTACAGTGGCAGCCATCCTGCTTAATAAGGCTATCGGCAAGAACCTGTATTGTATCTTTGTGAATAATGGTTTGCTTCGGAAAAACGAGTTCGAAAGTGTGCTACACCAGTATAAGGATATGGGCTTGAACGTAAAAGGAGTGGATGCTTCGGCACGCTTCTTGAAAGCCTTAGAAAACATAAGTGATCCGGAAGCGAAGAGAAAGGCAATAGGAAATGCGTTCATTGAAGTGTTCGATCACGAAGCAAATCTCGTAGAAGATGTACATTGGTTAGCGCAAGGCACCATCTATCCCGATGTCATTGAAAGTGTCTCGGCTACCGGAGGTCCTTCTGCTACTATAAAGTCACACCACAACGTGGGCGGATTACCGGATTTTATGAAATTGAAAGTGGTGGAACCCCTGCGAATGTTATTCAAAGATGAAGTGCGACGTGTTGGGAAGGAGCTGGGTATTGACCCTGAACTTCTGGGGCGTCATCCATTTCCCGGTCCGGGATTGGCCATACGAATTCTTGGGGACATCACTGCCGAAAAAGTGCGTATCTTACAAGAAGTGGACGCGATCTTTATCAACGGACTTAAAAAATGGAATCTATACGATCAGGTTTGGCAGGCAGGTGCTATATTACTACCTGTACAAAGTGTGGGTGTCATGGGAGATGAACGTACGTATGAAAAAGTAGTAGCACTTCGAGCCGTGGAATCTACAGATGGGATGACCGCCGATTGGGTGAATCTTCCGTACGCATTCTTACAGGAAACGAGCAACCATATAATAAATAGAGTAAAAGGCGTTAATAGAGTAGTGTACGACATAAGTTCGAAGCCGCCTGCCACTATAGAATGGGAATAATATGAAACTATTGATCTATATTACATTTGTTTGCTTTTTAAGCTTTGGCTGCGGAACGGCTGCCCAACAGGAGCAATACAAGACGCATGTCGTGCAGCCCGGAGAAACGGTGTACAGTATCGCTAAAAAATACAATACCACCGAAGCTGACATATATAGGTTGAATCCCGATGCCCGACAAGGAGTTCAAACAAATGCGGTATTGATCCTGCCGACAGCTTCTATTTTTAGTAACAGCAATGAGAATACTTCTTTTAAAATGCACCGGGTGAAGCGAAAGGAAACGCTCTTTAGTATTTCTCAGTTATATAACGTGCCGGTAGAAGATCTTAAAAAATACAATAAGGAATTGTACTCCCGCCAATTGAAAAAAGGGGAGAAGATTCGTATTCCTTATGCTTCGGAAACAAGTAGTAACACGGTTATTAACAATACTTCTGAAACGAGCACAACCTCCAAATCGGCCACTCATACAGTGTTGCCAAAGGAAACGAAATTCGGAATTGCCCGAAAATACGGTATTTCAGTAGCCGAATTGGAAAAGCTGAATCCATCACTTGGGGAGTCCTTGCCTGTTGGAATGGTTTTGAAAGTGCCGAATGATCCTGTTACCGAATCGGCTGTAATCGAAGACGAGAAATATGATTTTTACGAAGTACAGGCGAAAGAAGGTTTCTATCGTTTAAAGGTAAAGCTGGGTCTTACTGAAGAAGAGATCATTGCGCTTAATCCGTATGCAAAAGACGGACTCAAAGAGGGCATGGTGCTAAAAGTACCAAAACAAAGTACTGCTGTGATCGGTTCAAAGACCGAAAAAGTGGATCTTGAGAATTATATAAAAAACCGAAGCAAAAAAAGAGTGGCTGTGCTTTTACCCTTCCGATTACAAAGAGCAGAGAGCGATTCGACCGATGTGAATATTGGTTTGCTGAAAGGTGACGCAACACTGCGTGTTGCGCTCGATTTCTACAGCGGGGTACTCATGGCGGCGGAGTTTGCCAAGGACAAAGGTATTTCAGTGCAACTTGACGTATACGACACCGAAGCCAGTACGAGTACCATTGGGAATATCATCTCACGAAACAATGTAAAGGAAGCAGATGCAGTGATCGGTCCGCTACTGCGACAAAACGTAGAAAAGGCGGTGGCCGATCTTAAAGTTGCTTTGACTCCGGTCTTTTCGCCCCTTAGTAATAAACAGATCGAAACCGCTCCAAATCTGTTTCAAACCCTGCCTACAGAAGAATTACTGCAAAACAGTATGCTGCAATACATAATGGCGAATACGGCCGATAAGAATGTGATCTTGGTGAGTGACGCAACCCGATCGGCTCAAAAGAATATCATCATGACGGCGATACCAAGAGCACGGGCTGTAAGTCCGCGTAAAGGAAACTTTTTATATCAAGGGGATATTGCTTCTAAGCTGGAAAGCGGCATGGAGAATTGGGTGATTCTGGAATCGACCGATCCTGTATTGGTGAGCAATGTGGTAGGTCTTTTAAACGGTATTCCTGCAAGCAACAGAGTTCGACTCTTTACGCTGGACAAGAACGAAGCGTACGATTATCATGATGTGTCCAATATGCACTTGGCAAAATTAGGATTCACTTTTCCCTCTGTAAACCGAAGCTACAATTACAATGAGAAGAGTGCTTTTTTAATCTCCTACAAAAACACCTATGGAGTACTTCCAAATCGGTACGCCGTAAGAGGATTTGATGTGACGTTGGATGTACTGCTGCGTTTGGCTTCAGCCGACGATCTTTATGAAGCCATGGCGATGGACGTTGAGACAGAATACATTGAAAATAAGTTTCGATATGCAAAAAAACCTTTTTCAGGCTACGAAAATCAGGCGGTCTATCTAATTAAATATACCAACGACCTTCAATTTGAAGAAGTAAGATGAGTACCGCTAAGGTAACATATCTTGGGGATCTACGCACCGAATGCAAGCATTTGCAATCTGGAAACACCTTCATTACCGATGCGCCGCTCGATAACAACGGTAAGGGAGAAGCTTTCTCACCAACCGACACCATAGCGACCGGATTAGCCAATTGCATGCTTACCATGATGGGGATCAAGGCGCGTGATCTTGGCATTAATCTCAAAGGGACCACAGCACAGGTCACTAAGACCATGGCGGCAGACCCGCGTCGTATTGCAAAGATCGAGGTAACGATGCAGCTTCCGGAAGGTATTGACAATAAATCACGGACTATTCTGGAACGAACCGCCAATACCTGCCCGGTACACTATAGTCTGCACCCGGACATTGAACGGGTGGTTGTATTTCACTGGAACGGTATCACTTCCTAACCGTTAGATAAACTCAATAAAAAAAGATTTTTCACGTTAGCTGCATATGAAATTGTTTACGACTTTACTTCTTGTTTTGTTCGGATTTTTTTCTTCGGAAAATTATTCGGAAAAGATTCCTTGGCGTGCACCCGATCAATTGACGTGGGCCGATTTTCAAGGTGTTCCGGAAGGGAATAGCAGCTATGTGGCCAGTACCAATTCGGGTTTATCGTTTTCGTATTCATATTCTGAAAGAAACGGAGAACGCATTTTTGAGTATACTATTCAAAGTAATTTCTATCCGAAGCTCTCTTGGTATCGCCCCGAAGCTGCTTCAGAATATATTCTGAAACACGAACAAACCCATTTCGACATTTCCGAACTTCACGCTCGAATCTTCAGAAAGCGCATGGAAGAATTCAATTTTTCAGACAATAGAAAAGAGGAGATCCGCCGCATCTATGAGACGATCGAAACGGAACGAAAGATAATGCAGGATCGTTACGATGCAGAGTCTGATCATTCCAAGAATGAAGTAGGAGAACATGTATGGCGAAACTTTGTTGCAGCACAATTAAAAGCCTACGATGCCTGGAGATAACTTTTTCGATCCAAGTCCCGAACACCTTATTGAACTCGCTAATTATAAAATGCCCTTCGGCAAATACAAAGGACAATACCTCGTAAAACTGCCCGAACCCTATTATGTGTGGTTCAAACAAAAGGGATTTCCTCCCGGGAAATTGGGAACACTCATGGAAGAAATGTTTGAGATAAAGCGTAACGGTTTGGAAGACCTACTGATAAAACTCATTGAACGATAGAAACAACGGTAACAAAGTTGAAAACTTTGTCACAGTTAGCGTATCGATACTCCACAAAGTAGAATTTCCCCATTTCCTTTCCATAATAAAAATGTATCTTTGCATCCCGTATAGCTAATTCAGCAAAGTCACTCATGAACACTACTAAGTACATCTTCGTTACGGGCGGGGTATCATCTTCATTAGGAAAAGGAATCATTGCAGCTTCACTGGCTAAATTGCTGCAGGCCAGAGGGTATCGGGTGACCATACAAAAGCTGGATCCTTATATCAATGTAGATCCCGGAACCTTAAATCCATACGAGCATGGCGAATGTTATGTCACCGATGATGGTGCTGAGACCGACCTTGACCTAGGACACTACGAACGGTTTTTGAACGTATCTACCTCGCAAGCGAATAATGTAACTACGGGACGTATCTACCAGAGTGTGATCGAGAAGGAACGACGCGGAGAGTTTTTAGGCAAGACCGTCCAAGTCATTCCGCACATTACCAATGAAATCAAGGAACGTGTTCAACTTCTGGGTAATACCGGCGAATACGACATCGTGATCACAGAGATTGGAGGTACCGTAGGAGATATAGAATCGTTACCCTATATAGAAGCTGTGCGTCAGTTAAAGTGGGAACTTGGCGATGACAATGCGTTGGTAATACATTTGACTTTGGTTCCCTATCTTTCGGCTGCAGGCGAACTAAAGACCAAGCCTACCCAACACTCGGTTAAAACGTTGATGGAAAGTGGAATTCGGGCTGACATATTGGTATGTCGTACAGAGCACGAACTTTCTGATGACCTAAAACGAAAACTAGCACTTTTCTGTAATGTGAAGAAAGAAGCGGTTATCCAATCTATTGATGCTTCCACTATCTACGATGTGCCCAATATGATGTTGGATGAAGGTCTCGACACCGTGACCCTTCAAAAATTAAATCTTACTGAAGCTAAGAATCCCGACCTCACACGATGGAATCAATTCTTGAAACGACATAAGAATCCCAAAGGAAAAGTTTGTATTGGCCTTATCGGGAAATACGTAGAACTACAAGATAGTTACAAATCGATACTGGAAGCCTTTATTCACGCCGGAGCCGAAAATGAAGTGAAGGTGGAGGTAAAAGCGATACACAGCGAACACATTGATGCAAAGACCATAGAGCGTGAATTATCGGAACTCGATGGCATTTTGGTCGCTCCCGGTTTTGGAGAACGGGGGATCGAAGGGAAGATCGAAGCCGTACGGTATGCACGCGAACACAAACTTCCCTTCTTAGGGATTTGTTTGGGGATGCAAATGGCAGTAATAGAATACGCCCGAACCGTATTGGGTCTTAAGGATGCCAATTCTACCGAAATGGATGAGCATACCACTCATCCGGTCATTAGCTTGATGGAAGATCAGAAATCGGTCACGATGAAAGGAGGAACCATGCGTCTGGGTGCTTGGAAATGTGAACTGAAACCGGGAAGTCTGGTAGAAGGAATCTATGATACTCAAATGATTGCAGAACGTCACAGACATCGCTATGAATTTAACAGTACCTATCGGGATCAGCTGGATAAGGCCGGCATGGTGGCTACCGGGATTAATCCCGATACTGGTTTGGTAGAGATCGTTGAGATCCCTTCACACCCGTGGTTTGTAGGCGTTCAATACCATCCGGAGTACAAAAGCACGGTGGCAAATCCGCATCCGCTGTTCGTGGCATTCGTCAAGGCGGCGCACGAACACGCTAAAGAAAAGTAAACGACAATTTGGCGCAACCTACAGTTGGGCGGGATTCTTGATTACGGAAAGAGATAGTAAAAATAATTGCTTCTGAAAACAATTTGGAAGCCACAAGAATTTATGGAAGAAAAGAAATTTGACAGAAACTCACTCATTGGGTTCTTATTGATAGGCGGGGTATTGATTTGGATGCTCTATTTTCAAAGCCCTGCTCCCGAAGCAGAAGGTGCACAACCCTCTAACACAGAGCAAGTAACGAATGCCACAAATCCTTCTGCGACCAATACAGACAATACATCCGTGGATTCAGCAACCAATGAAATGGTTGCCGGGACTACGTCAGATTCTCTGGCCTTTGAACAAGCAAAGAACCGATTGGGATCTTTCGCATACTCCGAAACCCTGCCTTCGGCGACCAATGCTACAACAATTCTTGAGAACGATGTGCTGCTATTAAAGATAAGTAATAAAGGCGGGTATATCACCGAAGCGAAGCTGAAACAACACACGATGTACACCGGAGAGCCTGTATATCTAATAAAAGATGATAACGCCTCTTTAAACCTTCAGTTTTCTTCTGAAAACAGGATGCTCAACACCAAAGATCTTTACTTTGAGCCTAAGCTAACCCAAGAGGGAGAGAACAAGGTGCTTACCATGCGACTTAAAACGTCGGAAACTGCCTTTGTAGAGTATCAATACATCCTGCCACCCAACGAATATATGTTGGGCTTTAACCTGCGTACGCAGGGGCTAGAGAATGTGTTAAATACTTCACAGCCCATGTATTTGGATTGGCAGTTGAAAGGATACCGTCATGCTAAAAGTATAACCTACGAGAATCGATATTCCCGACTTACCTACGAATTTGAGGATGGAGATGACCATTCAAAGTTGTCGCCTTCCGGTGATGATGAAGAAATAGAGAAGGACGTAACCTGGATGAACTTCCGCCAGCATTTCTTCAGTTCCATGTTGCTTACCGATACTCCTTTTGAAGAAGTAAAACTCACCTCTACCGATTTTGTGATCGATGAGGAAGTAGATACGGTTTATACGAAGAAGTATGGCGCCAATATGTTGTTGGAGCCTAAAGGTGGTTCGCTTGCCTATACTATGAATATGTATTACGGCCCTACCGACTACCAGATCCTTAAGACCTACGATAGAAACCTCGATGAGGCCATGCCTCTTGGTTGGGGTATCTTCGGAATGATCAATAAATACATTATCATTCCTTTGTTCGGAATGTTGAGTGATTTCTTGCCGGCAGGTATCGCTATTATCGTGTTGACGATCCTTATCAAGCTTGCCTTGTCACCGGTACAATACAAACAATATCTGTCCCAGGCAAAAATGAAGGTGCTTAAACCCGAACTGGACGAGATCCGCGAAAAGTACAAGGATAACAAAATGAAGATTCAGCAGGAGACGTTGAAGCTTCAGAACGTGGCAGGTGCAAGTCCGCTAAAGGGTTGTTTGCCGGCGCTGCTTCAGATTCCCGTATTTTATGCATTGTTCACCTTTTTCCCAACGGCTTTCGACCTGCGTCAAAAAAGTTTTTTATGGGCCGAAGACCTTTCCAGCTACGATACTATCGCCGAACTGCCCTTTCATATTCCATTCTATGGCGATCATATAAGTCTTTTCCCTATCCTTGCATCCTTGGCAATCTTTGTATATATGATGATGACTATGGGGCAAAGCATGCAAACGCCACAGCCCGGCATGCCCAATATGAAGATCTTAATGTATATCTCACCATTGTTCATGTTGGTATTCTTCAATAATTATGCGAGTGGTCTGTCCTTGTACTATTTTGTTTCAAACCTTATTACTATTGGGATCATGTTGGTAATCAAGAATTTTATCATTGACGAGGAGAAGATCCATGCCAAGATACAGGTGAACAAAAAGAAGCCTAAGAAACAAAATCGTTTTCAACGAAAGATGGCAGAGATGATGGAACAGGCCGAACAACAAAAGAAAGCCGGTAAACGCTAAAAGATGGCACTTTTTTTGTTTAAGCACTTGTGTGAATCAATAGAATAACGATTCCATCGTTATAGTATAAATTTCAGCCTATGAGAATGTTTTTTTTGATCTTCTTCGGAATGGTCTTTACAAGTATTTCTTCTTTAGCTCAAAACGATATCAATCAAGTTGACGCTGAAGGCAAGCGTCATGGTGTCTGGAAAAAATATTATCCTAATTCAAACCAACTTCGCTACGAAGGAACGTTTGAACACGGAAAAGAAGTGGGAACTTTTAAGTTCTATTGCGAAGAATGTAAAGAAAATCCTTCCGCAGTAAAAGAATACAAACCCAATTCCAATCTGGCTCGGGTGAAGTATTTTACCATCAAAGGAAAGTTGGTGAGCGAAGGTGACATGGACGATAAGGACCGTGTTGGTGAATGGGTCTATTATCACAAGAAAAGCAACGAGGTTATGACGCGTGAGTGGTATAAGAACGGAAAGCTGGAAGGGAAGAAGATCACATATTATCCCAACGGAACCGTTACTGAAGAGGTAAACTATGCCAATGGACTTATGGAGGGACCCAATTTGTATTATTCTCCCGAAGGTGTGCTCATAAAAAAGTTAAAGTATCGCAATGATCAATTGCAAGGTGAAGCCACGTATTACGACGCATCCGGTAATGTCGTGATTGAAGGGTTCTATAAGGACGGTCAAAAACACGGCTTGTGGAAATATTATAAAGACGGAAAAGTCGTGCTGGAAGAGACCTACCCTAAGCCTGTGGAACGAGGGAACTAGAGATAAAGCGGCTTTTAGCTGCTTTTTTTATTTTGTAACTTTGCACTTTTGTATGCAATGAAGAAAAAAAGAGTTGTTGTTGGTTTAAGTGGAGGCGTAGACTCCAGCGTGGCTGCCTTTTTACTGAAAGAGCAAGGCTACGAGGTCATTGGTCTGTTCATGAAGAACTGGCATGACGACTCCGTAACCATATCTGACGAATGTCCTTGGCTGGAAGATAGTAATGATGCTATGCTGGTCGCTCAAAAACTGGACATCCCTTTTCAAACTGTTGATCTCAGTGAACAGTATAAGGAGCGAATTGTGAAGTATATGTTTCACGAATACGAAATGGGGCGAACCCCAAACCCCGACGTGCTTTGTAATCGTGAGATCAAGTTTGATGTGTTTATGAAGATTGCCCTCAGCCTCGGGGCCGATTTTGTTGCGACGGGACATTATTGTCGCAAAGGGACCATTGTAAGAGATGGAAAGGAAGTGTATCAACTATTGGCCGGGAAGGACCCCAACAAGGATCAAAGTTATTTCTTATGTCAGTTATCGCAACAGCAATTGTCCAAAACACTGTTTCCCGTAGGCGAATTATTAAAACCGGAGGTGCGTAAGATCGCTTCAGAAGAAGGTTTGATCACGGCCGAAAAAAGAGATTCACAAGGGTTGTGTTTTATAGGGAAGGTTCGGCTTCCGGAATTCCTTCAGCAACAGTTGGCTCCCAAAGAAGGGGTGATTGTTGAGGTTCCTGCGGAATTTGAAGGGTATAAAAGAGGAACACCTAATTTTGCTTCCGAAGAAGAAAAACTAAAATACTATTCAGAAAAAACGAACTATGCACGATCTGACGGTAAGGTAATCGGCACCCATCAAGGAGCACATTATTTTACGAAAGGGCAGCGAAAAGGACTCGCAGTAGGAGGGACTCAAGAACCCTTGTTCGTATTGGATACCGATGTCAAAGAAAATGTGATCTATACAGGACAGGGCAAAACCCATCCGGGACTCTACCGAAAGGGTCTGTATGTTACCAATGAAGAGGTCCATTGGATCCGGGAAGACCTTAGGCTGGCTCCAGATGAGACCATGGAGGTACTTGCGCGTATTCGCTATCGACAACCCCTAGAAAAGGCGACCTTACATCAAACCGTTTCAGGACTTTATGTTATCTTTGAAAGACCGCAGTCTGCCATCACCGAAGGTCAATTTGTGGCTTGGTATCGTGACGACGAATTGTTAGGCAGCGGTGTTATTGCTTAAAAGAAAACTATGAAAAGATCCATACTTATAATAGCATTTCTTGTGTTTCAGATAGGGAATGCTCAAATCGAGGATGCGCTCGTCTTCTTTGCAGATAAAGAGAATGTAGCCGCCTCCATTGCCAATCCTATTACCATCCTAACACAAGAGGCTATCGACAGAAAACAACTGCATGGCACCGTCATTGACGCTCGGGATGTACCGGTGAATGAAAATTATATCACACAACTCAAGAACACATCGGGTATTACGGTATACGCGAAATCGAAGTGGATGAACGCTGTATACGTACGAGGGACACAAACTGCAATAGAAAATTTGTTGAACTTGTCTTTTGTAACACAAGTAGAGTTCATGAATAAGAATCTCAACTTTGCACCCGTGGCTTCCGGGCCTAATGATAAATTTACCATCGAGTCCCAACAAGGTCGAACGATCTATAATTATGGCGCCGCCACAAACCAGGTAGAGATGCTGGCAGCCGATTTTCTTCACGAGCAGGACCTTACGGGTGACGGCATGGTGATCGCAGTAATGGATAGTGGTTTTCCAAATGTATCGTCCAATCCTGCTTTTTCTGAAATTATTTCTGAAGGCAGGTTGCTTGGAACCTACGATTTTGCGGAACGACAAGTAAATGTCGATGGTACAGGATCACACGGGGTCCTCACTTTTAGTGATATGGGAGGATTTTTGCTGAATGAATTTGTAGGTACAGCTCCTGAAGCATCGTACTATCTTTTCCGAACCGAATATGCACCTACTGAGAACCCCGTAGAAGAAGCGTGGTGGGTCGAGGCACTGGAACGTGCAGACAGTCTCGGGGTGGATGTAGTAAATACCTCATTGGGATACCAAGATTTCGATGATTCTAGTTACGACCATACATATCAAGATCTGGATGGTGAGACCACAATCGCTGCGCGGGGTGCAAATCATGCTTTTGATAAAGGAATGTTGCTGGTCACCTCTGCCGGAAACGACGGCAATGGTTTTATGTTTGTGGCTACACCGGGAGATGCGATCGGGATCCTTACGGTGGGTGCCGTAGATGAAGATGGTAACTATGCTTCTTTTAGTTCTATTGGTCCTACAGTTGATGGCCGAGTAAAACCCGATGTTATGGCACAAGGGCGGGATGCTGCTGTGGTGACGCAAAACGGAGATGTTGTCACCGCTAACGGTACTTCTCTTAGTTCTCCCATCATGGCCGGTGCGGTCACTTGTTTGTGGCAGGCACGTCCAGAATTAAGAAATTATCAGGTGATGCAGATTGTTCGCGAATCGGCTGATCTTTTTAACAACCCAACCCCTCAAATGGGCTATGGAATCCCTAATTTCGAAGACGCGTACAATGCTGCGCTTTTGTTGGGTGCCGAGGAATTTTTATTGGAGCAACAATTTGCCGTATACCCCAATCCGGTTGTAGATATTTTAAGAGTGTCATTTCCTAAGAATGTCGCTAATGCAACCTTAGAACTTTATAATGTTTTGGGGGAGAAAGTTCTCTCAAAAGAAGTCTCTGTATCCGACAATCAAGTGAACATGTCGCTTTTCGCCTCCGGGATGTATATCGCAACCATCCGGTCCAAGGAGACCGGTAATGCATTTAAAATCATTAAAAAATAGTGTCAAATAGAATTACCCAACTATTCAACGTCCAATATCCGCTCATTCAGGCCGGAATGATATGGAACAGTGGCTGGAGACTTGCCAGTGCTGTTAGCAACGCCGGTGGGTTGGGACTCCTTGGAGCCGGCTCTATGTACCCGGACGTATTACGGGAACATATTACGAAATGTAAAAATGCAACCCATAAACCCTTTGGTGTAAACGTTCCTATGCTCTATCCGGATATTGATACCATCATCGATATCATTATAGAAGAAGGGGTAAAGATCGTATTTACGTCGGCAGGCAACCCAAAGACCTATACCACCAAACTTAAAGACCATGGGATCACAGTTGTACACGTAGTGAGCAGCGTTAAATTCGCTTTAAAGGCACAAGAAGCAGGTGTTGACGCTGTTGTAGCCGAAGGGTTTGAAGCCGGTGGACACAATGGACGTGAAGAGACAACGACCTTTACGCTCATTCCAATGGTGAAAGAACAGATCAAGGTGCCATTGATCGCTGCCGGCGGAATTGCCAACGGTCGAGGAATGCTCGCAGCTATGGTGTTAGGGGCAGATGGTGTGCAGGTGGGAAGTCGTTTTGTTGCTTCGGAAGAATCCTCTTCTCATCGTGCGTTCAAACAGATGGTTGTTGATGCTAAAGAAGGCGATACGCTGCTTACTTTAAAAGAATTGGCTCCCGTACGCATGCTGAAGAATAAGTTTTTTGAAGACGTGATGCAATTGTATACGACCAATCCTACCAAGGAAGCCTTGCGGGAATTATTGGGCCGGGCGAGAGCCAAACGCGGTATGTTTGAAGGAGACCTGGAAGAAGGTGAGCTGGAAATTGGTCAGATTGCGGGATTAATCCACGACATCAAACCCGCAGCAGAAATTGTAGCCACTATGATCTCTGAGTTTGAAACGGCTAAGAAAGAGGTCGCTGCATTCTAAGAAAGACGTTCTCCACCCACAAAAAGATTTTCCCGAGAGCGACCCAGTACTCTTAATCGAACTGCTCGAGCTTTTTAGAATCTGTGTCCTTACTAGGTGTGATAAGAGTTGTTTCGACCTCCATCTTATTTGTTAGTCTTGTAAATAACAACCCCACCCACGAAGGACTCTTCTATGAACTGATCATTTAGTAGGCATCAACTTGGTTAGGTTGAAAAAATTACAGATCGATTTGAATTTGGTTTCGCATAATGTCCTCAAAGTTTTCACGCTTTCGTATGAGATGTGCCGACCCCCTATGCCATAGTACTTCGGCAGGCCTGTAGCGAGAATTGTAGTTACTGGACATAGTAAAACAATAGGCTCCGGCATTGTGAAAGGCAAGGATGTCCCCTTCACGAATCTCTGCGATCCGTCGGTTGTTTGCAAACGTATCTGTTTCACAAATATATCCCACCACGCTGTAAAAGCGTTCGCGACCGTCGGGATTTGAAATATTTTCGATCTCATGCTGGGAACCATAGAGCATGGGTCGGATTAAATGGTTGAAGCCGCTGTCTACTTGAGCGAAGACAGTAGACGTAGTTTGTTTGACCACATTTACCTTGACCAAGAACTGTCCTGCTTCGCTTACCAAGAACTTACCCGGTTCGAATGCAAGGGTAAGATCCTTTCCGTAGGACTCACAAAAAGCATTGAATCGCGTGGTCAACTTTTCTCCCAATTCTTCAATATTCGTTTCTATATCTCCTGTCTTATAAGGAACTTTGAAGCCACTTCCAAAATCGATAAATTCCAAATCATTGAAATTGGTAGCCGCTTGAAAAAGAATTTCCGAAGCATATAAGAAAACATCAATGTCCAAGATGTCACTGCCCGTATGCATGTGAATTCCGTTAATGCGCATTTTTGTGTTTTCTACAATTCGCTTGATATGCGGCATTTGGTGTATTGAGATCCCGAACTTGCTGTCGATATGCCCCACAGAAATATTGGTGTTCCCGCCGGCCATGACATGGGGATTGATACGAATACACACAGGAATGGACGGATGTTTTGCTCCAAATTGTTCCAGAATGGACAAATTGTCAATGTTGATCTGTACACCTAGTCCTGCAGCACGCTCGATCTCTTCCATAGAAACCCCGTTAGGCGTATAAATAATGTCTTTGGGATCAACGCCGGCTTCCAAGGCCAACCGTACTTCTTGAATAGAGACCGTATCCATGCCACAGCCAAAAGAGTGGAGTAGTTTTAAGACTGAAACATTCGAAAGTGCTTTTACGGCATAATTAATCTTAAGATGTTTAATGTCCTTAAAGGCTTGAGAAAGACGTTTGTATTGGTCTTCTATTATTTGGGCATCATACACATACACAGGACTATTAAACTCCTGTACTACCGCTAAAAGATCTTTCGAATTCATTCTGTTACAGTTTATAAAATAATTTGCCAAAATTACACCCTATTAAAAGATTAACTTTAAAAAAAGACCTAAAAGTTCTCAATTTTTTTATTCTGAAGGGATTTCATAAGAAGCCCTTCAAAAAAGATTAGTGCAATCCTCTAACATTTGCTATTTTTGCTGTTCCAAAAAACGACAAACAGGCACTATGAATTTACACGAATATCAAGGAAAAGAAATATTAAATAGTTTTGGTGTTGAAATACAACGTGGCATCGTCGCTACAACTCCTGCCGAAGCTGTAGAGGCTGCAAAGAAATTAACCGAAGAGACCGGAACCGGATGGCACGTTATTAAGGCACAGGTCCATGCCGGAGGTCGTGGAAAAGGAGGAGGGGTAAAACTTGCCAAGAATCTTCAAGAGGTAGAACAAATTGCCGGGAATATTATTGGAATGAGCTTGGTGACACCTCAAACCAGTGCAGAAGGTAAAAAAGTACATCAGGTACTTATTGCAGAAGATGTCTACTATCCGGGTGACAGTGAACCGGAAGAATACTATATGAGTGTTCTGCTTAACAGAGGCACGGGAAAGAATATGATCATGTATTCTACCGAAGGCGGAATGGACATTGAGACTGTTGCCGAAGAGACACCGCACTTGATCTTTCACGAAGAGATCGATCCTGCCACAGGATTAATGCCATTTCAAGCTCGGCGCATTGCCTTTAACCTTGGACTTAGCGGTCAGGCATTCAAACAAATGACCAAATTTGTAAGTGCATTGTACAAAGCGTATGAAAATAGTGATTCCTCACTTTTTGAGATCAATCCGGTATTAAAAACAAGCGACGATAAGATTATTGCCGTAGATGCTAAAGTGACTATTGATGATAATGCGCTGTTTCGTCATAAAGACTACGAAGCGATGCGAGACCTTCGCGAGGAAAATCCAACCGAGGTGGAAGCAAAAGCAGTAGGGTTGAACTATGTGGACCTTGACGGAAATGTAGGATGTATGGTGAACGGTGCCGGGTTGGCAATGGCTACTATGGATCTCATCAAACAAGCAGGCGGAGAACCGGCGAATTTCTTAGATGTAGGGGGAACCGCAGATGCCGAACGTGTGGAAGCAGCATTTAAACTTATCCTGAAAGATCCTAATGTGAAGGCGATACTTGTTAATATTTTTGGCGGTATTGTTCGTTGTGATCGTGTAGCACAAGGAATTGTTGATGCCTACAAGAACATGGGAACCATTCACGTGCCTATCATTGTTCGTTTGCAAGGTACCAATGCAGACATCGCAAAGGAGATCATTGATACTAGCGGATTGGATGTACATAGTGCCATCGAATTCCAAGAAGCAGCCGATAAAGTGCAAGCGGTGCTCGCTTAACATAAAGACTGGTATGTATAACAGGCCTTCCCAAACTTTTGGGAGGGCTTTTTTTTGGTTGAAACTCAATATGTTGCGTTAACAAAATGTTAAATGTTCATGAAAAGCGTAACAGATCTTTTAGATAGAGAGTCTATTAAGTATATCAATCTTTAAAACGAACAGTTATGAAACAAATGAAAGCCTTTTTAGTAGCCGGAATGCTGCTTGTAGGAACCCTTGCATCGGCGGCAAGTCTGCCTTCCGAAATCGAACTAGATCCAACTACGCTTCAGTTCGAAAAACTTTTAAAAAGTCCGTCTTTTGAAATTGAAAAAGACATAGCGGCCATGGTCACCTTTATGTTGAATCAAGAGGGTGAAGTGGTTGTTCTTTCTGTGGACACCGAAATGAAAGTAGTTGAATTGTATGTCAAATCACGTCTTAATTACAAGAAACTGGACGCTGAACTGGAAACAGGAAAAACGTATAAATTACCGGTCTTACTTCGATCGGAAATTTAATTTTTTACGAGTTATTCTTGAAATCCCGGCCTCATCATCCGGGATTTTTTTATTTTTACCCTATGGATAAATTTGGGAACAAAGCACTTATTAGTGATCTTATTGCGTTGGCCAGAGCCGATGAAAAAGTAACAGAGGTAGAATATGATTTTATAATACGATTGGCAGAGCGTATGCGTATTTCTTCTGCGGAAGTGAAAGAGCTGTTCGAGAACCCGTTGCCTTCAAAACCGTTACTAACCGAATTGGAACGCATCACACATTTCTATAAACTGGTCTTAGTCATGAACGTGGATAAGGAAACCCATGAAAAGGAGATTGTTGCGGTTCGTAATTTCGGTCTTAAAATGGGGATCCGTCCCGGCGTGGTGGATCAAATACTGCTTCGAATGGAAGAATATGAGGATAAGATCATTCCTTCAGAAGAACTGCTAAAGATTTTTCAGACGTATTACAACTAAATATTTTTGCTTGCCTCGGCTACTTTTTTAACGTCCGTAGCCGAATCGAAAGCTTCTTTAGCTTCCTTCAGTAATAAATCCAATTCCTTTTCGATCATTTCCGTATACCCTTCATCAAAAGGCGATTGCTCCTTGAGATATCCCAGCATCCATATAAGTTTTTGAACAATGATGGGATCATGTTTGCAATAGGTACGTAAACTGGCCATTACATTATACATCAATTCTTCAAAATTGACCACGGCGATCTTTACATAGGCGTTCCCCTCATGTACCAATACCCCCGAATCTCTTTTTTGCATTCGCAACGAGAACAATTCTGTAAGGTAATCTATTGCATTAATGGCAGTGCCGGGATCATTAACGCCGGGTGACATTGCTTTTACGGCAATTTCAGTAATTTGTTTGAAAGCCAGAATATAGTTGTCTTCAACCAATTCTCCACGGGCAAAATTAATATTGGAAAGTATTTGTTTTACCGTTTTATCATCCAACTCTTTTTAAGGAATGCTCCGTTTCTCTATTCTGAAAAAGAGTTGGA